>JAOBWQ010000606.1 GCA_025463425.1 Ilumatobacteraceae bacterium
TGGCCGACCACATCTTCGTGCGGCTCCAGGACATCCCCTTCGAGTACGCCAGCGGCAACAAGGCGACCAAGGACTACATGGACGCCGTGGCCAAGGAGGGCGGCGACATCAGCGACCTCGGCATCCACGCCACCTCGGCGTTCCTGCTGTGGGCCACGGGCGTGAAGTCGTGCGTCTCGCCGGTGACGCGCGACTGCGGGCTCAAGTACGCCGCCGGCCAGCACGACTGGAACGGCGGCGGTCTGTCGGGCAAGGCCGACGTGGGCAAGAACCTGCCCTCGGACTGCGAGGCCGTGGTCACGCTCAAGGGCACGGCCTGGCAGCAGGTCTACCCCGACAAGGCCGGCACGCTCGGCTGCGACGCCAAGAACGTCCAGAAGGCGTCGGGCAACGTGGTCGACAAGGTCCAGCTGGGGCCCGACCGCATCGTGCACAAGTTCGAGTCGCCGTAGCGGGCTCGGCCGTTCCCGGCCCTACGGGGCCGGGAACGGCTGGCCGACCAGCTCCTCCGACAGCGTCCAGAGCCGGGCCGCGGCGTCGGCGTCCCGCGTCCAGGGGGCATCGTCGTCGCTGCGCTCGACGTCGGCCAGGTAGGCGCCGCCGTGGCCCTCCAGCTCCGGCGCCACCGCGGCCCACACCGAGGTGGCCGCGCCCTGGGCCACCTCCTTGTACCGAGGGGCGGTCCCGGTGGGCGAGCTGGCGAACTTCTCGGCCAGCACCTTGCGGTCGTCGCGGGTCATGTGCCGACCGAGCTCGGTGACGATCATGCCCGGGTGCACGGCGAAGGCGTGGACGCCGGCCGGACCGAAGCGGCGGTCGAGCTCGCGGGTGAAGAGGATGTTCGCCGTCTTCGACTGCCCGTAGGACTCGAACTTGTCGTAGTCGCGGGTCTGGTAGTTCGGGTCGTCCCAGTGGATGTCGGACGCCCGGTGGCCCCCGGAAGAGAGGTTCACGACCCGCGAGGGGGCGGCGGCCACGAGGGCGGGTGCCAGCAGGGCGGTGAGCAGGAAGTGGCCGAGGTGGTTGGTGCCGAACTGGAGCTCGAAGCCGTCGGCCGTGTGGCCGAACGGGGTGAACATCACTCCGGCGTTGTTGACCAGCAGGCCGATCCGCGGATGGGCGACGAGTGTGGCGCCGGCGAACTCACGGATGCTCGCCAGCGATGCCAGATCGAGGATCCCGAACTCCACGGATGCATCGGGCGACCGTTCCCGGATCGTCGCCACTGCCGTCTCACCCTTTGCCGTGTCGCGCACGGCGAGCACCACGTGCGCGCCGGCCGCGGCAAGCGCACTCGAGGTCTCCAGGCCGAGACCGGTCGAGGCACCGGTGACCACCGCGGTCACGCCGTCGAGACGCACCCCTTCGAGCACCTCGTCGGTCGTGGTCTGCTCTCCGTACCCCATCGCGGCAGTCTGTCAGGGCTCGCGGTCGTCGTCGTGGCCGGGATCGACCGCGCCTTCGCGCTCGTCCCGTTCGGCCCACTCGAGCAGCGTCGAGATCGAGAACACCGCGTCGTCGATGCCGGCGTGAAGATCGCCGAGTGCGGCAAAACGGTCCGGCACGGTGCGGATCGTGAGCGCCGACGGATCGACATCGAGGATCTCGTCCCATGTGATCGGGGTCGACACCCGGGCATCAGGGAATCCCCGCACCGAGTAGGCCGCTGCCATCGTGTGGTCGCGTGCGTTCTGGTTGTAGTCGACGAACACAGCACGGGGGTCGCGGTCCTTGCGCCACCACGTGGTGGTGACGTCGGCGGGCGAGCGACGCTCCACCTCACGCGCGAACGCCAACGCGGCCCGGCGGACGTCGTGGAACCCATGGGTGGGATCGATGCGGACGTAGATGTGGATCCCCCGGCCACCCGACGTCTTCGGCCAGCCGACCGCACCGATCTCGTCGAGCACCTCATGGGCAACACCCGCGACGCGGCGGATCGTGTCGAACGAGCAGTCCGGCATGGGATCGAGGTCGATCCGCCACTCGTCGGGCTGTTCGGTGTCGGCGCGGCGCGAGTTCCAGGGGTGGAACTCCACCGTCGACATCTGCACCGCCCAGACCACCTCGGCCAGCTCGGTCACGCACAGCTCGTCGGCGTGCTGGCCGTACCGGGGGAAGTGGAGGCGAACGGTGCCGAGCCACGGTGGTGCTCCCGCAGGAACCCGCTTCTGGTGGACCTTGTCGCCCTCGACGCCCTTCGGGAACCGGTGCAGCATGCAGGGCCGTTCGCGCAGCGCGTTGACGATGCCAGGTCCGACGCTGCGGTAGTACTCGACGAGGTCGAGCTTGGTGGCGCCGATCGCCGGGAAGTACACCCGGTCGGGGCTCGAGATCCGCACCGTGCGCTCACCGACGGTCACCTCGATCGCAGGTTGCTTGGGAGCGGCCATGACGCGACCGTACTGATCATCCCTGACTTTCGGTCGTACCGGCGCGAGAGTCCTGGCATCGATCGCCACTCTCCCGGTGGCGACCTCGGCGGAAGGAGCTGTCATGAGCGGAGAAGAGTGGAGTGCGTTGATGCAGGGCATCGATCACCAGGTCGCAGAAGTCGCAGCGCGCCCGCCGACAACAGAGTGCCCGGACCAGACCTCGCTGCTCGACGCGTGGTCCGCGCCGGCGTTCGCTGATCTGCGCTCGATGGAACCGATCCGCGAGCTCAGCCTGCGCTGACCGCGCGCACCCTCACGGCGCCATCGTCTGCGGCGTGTCGAAACCGGTCGGACGGTAGATGCCCATCAGCATGTTCTCGTGCATGCCGTAGCCGACTTCACCGGTGGACAGCTCGAAGCGCGACAGCGTCTCGTTGAGGATCGCGAACTGACGACGCACCTCGGGATCGCTGAGATCGTGGTGCACCCCTTCGACCTTGAGCGGACCCTGGTAGAAGCCGTGGCCCCAGTTGCCGTCGGGGATGTAGCCCGAACCGGCCGCCAGGTACAGCGTGCGCAGGGGTGTCGCCGTCACCACGATCGTCTCCGCTCCCGGCACCGGCACGGTGATCGTGGAGCCGGCGAGCTCACGTGTGCCGGAGATGTAGGTGCTGTCGACCTCGGGCCGACCGAGGTGGTCGATCGGACGCTCGAGCTCGGTGTTCCAGACCCGCATCGACTCCTCGACGTGCCGGTTCCCATCCGCGTCGGCATCGATCTGGACCTTGAGCATGTGGTCGTCGAACTGCATCGGCAGCCAGTCGTGTCGGTAGCCGTGACCGTCGGTGCTCTGGCGGATCTTGATGCCAGGGTGCTCGCGCTCGCCGACGGGACGCACACCCCACGAGCGGTCGCGCACGCCCTTCCAGCGGTCCGGGGTGACTTCGAAGTGGCGACCGGCCACGTTGAGGTGGCCCTCCCACGTGCCGACCTGCGCGTAGCGGGTCACGTCCTGCTCGACCCGGCCGTACTTGCGCGAGAACGTGCGCGGCTCTTCGAGCGCCTCGACTGTTCCGACGAACACGAGGTCGGCGTCGATGCCCCACTCGTTGGGCTCGACCGTGACGCGCAGGCGACGCAGGCCTTCGATGATCTCGACACCGATCGGCCCGACGGTGGTGTCCATCCGGTCGACGCCGAGCTCGCGTGACGCCCTCACGGTGTGCTGCTCGGTGCCGATCG
>JAOBWQ010000615.1 GCA_025463425.1 Ilumatobacteraceae bacterium
TTCGGTGGCGCGGTACTCGTCCCACTCGGGATGACGGAACGCGGCATTGTTGTCGAGGCTGACCTTCGAGTCGAGCGCATGGATCTCGCCGGTCGGCTTGAGGATCAGCGGGTTGATCTCGGCGAGGTCGCAGTCGCCTTCGGTGTAGCAGCGGTACAGCTTGACGAGGATCTCGGCGACGCCGGGGATGGAACCCTCGGGGAAGTCGTTGTCTTTCGCAGCCTGTGTCGCCCATTCGAGTGTGATCCCGTCGACGGGATCGATGTGGCGGATCAGGATCGCTTCCGGGTTGGTCTCGGCGACGGCCTCGATCTCGACACCGCCCTCCTTGGAGAGCATCAGCATGTGCTTCTTGGCGCTGCGATCGAGCGTGAAGCTGGCGTAGTACTCCTCGGCGATGTCGCTGGCGTTCTCGACCCAGACCCGCTTGACGAGATGGCCCTTGATGTCCATGCCGAGGATGTTCCCTGCGTGCTCGCGTGCTTCCTCGGCGTTGTTGGCCAGCTTGATGCCACCCGCCTTGCCGCGCCCGCCGACCTGCACCTGAGCCTTGACGACGACCGGGTAGCCGGCCTTGTCAGCCTGGGCCACTGCTTCGTCCACCGTGTCGGCGACACCACCGGCGCTCACAGGGATTTCGTAACGGGCGAAGTACTGCTTGCCCTGATATTCGAAGAGATCCAAGGTCTCAATCCTCTCGTCTGTCGAGTTCGGTCCGGAGCGACCTCGGCCGCTGCGCGAACACTGGACCCTAGGCGTCGCCGACGCCCAACTCACAACCGACGTCCGGTGGAAGGCCCGGTGAGCGTGCAAGTTCGGGGCCCACCGGGCACACTGGCGCGATGCGCCGGCCTCAGCTCCGCACCCCACTCGCCCGAGCCGTGGTGCCCGTGCTCGCCGGCATCGGCTTCTTCGCCGTGCTCGGGCTGCTGCTGTGGGGCGCCGCCGCCTACATCGCCGCGCACAGCGGCGAACGGTCGAACTCGTTCGCGCCGACCACGTTCGAGGTCGGACGCACGGTTTCGATCGCCGAGACGGTCACCGCCGACGGTCCGCTGATCTTCCCCGACCTCCTCCGCGCAAGCGGCCGACGCAGCATCGTGCTCGACCACGTCGGCGAGGATCCGCAGCGCGGCTGGCGGATCTACCTCGCCTACCCCGCTGACCGCGACGTCACGTGCAAGGTCGAGCAGGTCCGGCACACGCGCAACTACACCGACTGCACGGGACGAACGATCACGGCCGAAGACCTCGCCCTGCCGCCGGCCGGCGTGCTGCCGATCGTGTCCGCCGATGGCACGCTGACCCTCGACCTGCTGCCCGACTCGGCGACGAGCTCGACGACCGGTTCGACACCGGGAACCGCTGGCGCCACCACGACGTCGTAGGTGCATGGAACGCCGCACCTTTCTCGCGCTGCTCTCGACTCCCGTGCTCCTCGCCGCGCTCGAGGCGTGTGGCAGCTCCAAGTCGACATCATCGACGAACCGGTCGAACGACCACGCGACCACGCCGTCGAACGACACGCCCCCCTCGACGGTGCCGACTGGATCGACCGCACCGACGACACCCCAGACCGCCACATCGACCACTGATGCCGGCGTCGCAACGGCGACCGTGAACCGCTTCGGCACCGACCTCTACGCCAGGCTGGCCGCCGCCGACCCCAACGCCCCGAACCTCGTCTTCTCGCCCGCCAGTGTGGCGATCGCGCTCGCGATGGTGCTTCCCGGGGCACACGGCGCGACGGCTGAGCAGTTGGCCGCAACGCTGCACGCCGACGTGGCGGCCGCACTGGCGCCGTCCATGCACGCGCTGCTCGAAGCGCTCGACGGGCGTACCGAAACCGTCGACAACCCCGCTGGCGATCCGATCGACGTCGTGCTCGCAATCGCCAACTCGCTGTGGGTGCAGCAGGGCTTCGACCTCGAGTCGTCGTACCTCGACGCCCTCTCCACGGAGTTCGGCGCGGCACCGCAGAGCGTCGACTACCGCGCCGATCCGGAGACTGCACGCACGCTGATCAACACGTGGGTCGAAACGGCGACGCATGACCGCATCCCCGCGCTCCTCCCGCCCGGCGCCGTCTCCGCCGCCACGACGCTGACACTCGTCAACGCGGTGTACATGAAAGCCCCGTGGCGCAAGACGTTCGACAGGTCGTCGACGGCGCCGGCACCGTTCACCACGCTGGCGGCCGCTGCGGTGCAGACCGATGCGATGTCGGTCGTCGACTTCTTCGGGTACGTCGCCAGGAGTGGGGTCCAGATGGTCGCCCTGCCCTACATCGGCGACGACCTGAGCATGCTGATCGCGTTGCCCGATGCAGGGCAGCCGCTGTCAGCAGCGGTCGCGGCGTTGGGAGATCCCCGCGGTCTCGCATCGACGCGGGTCGCCGTGACGCTGCCGAAGTTCGACATCGAGACGTCGGTCGGTGTCGGCGAGGCCGTTGCCGCACTCGGTGCGGTCGATCTGTTCGATCCGGCGAAGGCCGACCTGACCGGGATCGCGACTGCAGACCCGCCGCTGTACGTCGGCGCGATCATCCACCAGGCGAACATCACGGTCGACGAGGACGGCACCGAAGCCGCTGCCGCGACGGCAGTGCTCCTGGCCGGCGGTGCCGCCGTGGAGGCAGAGCCGATCGACTTCCGCGTCGACCGGCCGTTCGCCTTCGCAGTGCGCGACGACCCGACCGGCGCCATCCTCTTCCTCGGCCACGTCGGTGACCCGACGCAGCGTCGGGGCTAGCGGCGCGCGTTGCTCAGACGAGCGCCGGTGCCACGTCGACGAGGCGCGCGGCGAACTCCTCGGCGTTGCGATCGAGGTGGCGACGGTTCATCGCGAACCCACCGATCACGTCGGCGCCACGACCGGCGATGATGCCCGTCATCTTGTCGAGGGTCTTGGCCGGGTTGAGCGCGAACGTGCAGAACACCGCAGCTTTCTTGCCGCGCATCGCGGGCAGGTTCGCCAGCGCGCTGGCGCCCCACGGACCTTGACCGACGACGAAGAGGCCGTGCGTCCAGGTGCCGACGAGCACGAGATCCGCGATCTGGATGCTGCGCAGATCTGGCTCGCGCACTCGCGAAAGTCCACTGACACCCCAGCCGGCCTCCTGCAGCTTGGCACCGACGAGTTCGGCCGCCTTCCACGTGTTGCCGGTGAGGCTCTCGACGAGCAGTGCTGCTTCCATCCCACGATTCAAGCAGGTCTGGATCTCGGCGTGAAGAACCCGCGGCGGCGGCCGACTACTCGGTGGTGGCACCGAAATCGAGCTTGCGCCCGAAGACCCGCTGAGAGCTGTAGATGCCCTGGTGGCCGCTGACGATGTAGGCGACGACGCAGCCGATCGCGATCGGCACGATCGTGCCGCTGCCGAACAGCTCGGCGCCCATGATGATGCACGCGATCGGTGCGTTCGCCGCTGCACCGAACACCGCGCAGAACCCGACGGCCGCCAGCAGCCCGCCACTGATCCCGAACGGGAGCGCCAGCGCGGCGCCCAACGTGGCCCCCATCACGAACAGTGGCGTGACCTCGCCGCCGAAGAAGCCGGTGCCGACGCAGACCACCGTGAACAGCAGCTTGAGTGCGAACACCGCGAAGCTGAGGTGGTCGCCCTCCATCGCCCGCACCAGATACGGCAGCGAGAGCCCCTGATAGGCGTGACCGAAGATCGTGACGAGCGCGATCACGACGATGCCACCCATCAACGGCCGAGCCGGTGCCCACGTGACTTGCTTCGCCATCGCCTTCTTCAGCGCGTGCGTGCTGTGTGCGAACGCGGCGGCCACTGCACCGAACAGCAGCCCGGCAGCCGCGACCCGGATCAACATCCACGGCGTGACGTGGGGGGCCATGGTCGCGTACGCGGTGTGGTGGTAACCGAGCGCGATCAACATGCGGTCGCCGACGATCGCCGCGGTGAGCGCGGGAACGATCGGCTCGAACCGCATCCGCCCGACGCCCTGCACCTCGAGCGCGAAGACGGCGCCGGCCACGGGCACGCCGAAGACCGCGCCGAACCCGCCGGCCAACGCGGCGACGAGCATCACCCGGCGGTCGGCCGGGGACAGTCGGATCACCCGGGAGAACCCATCGGTCAGGCTGCCCGACATCTGCAGCGCGGTGCCTTCGCGGCCCACCGACGCGCCGAACAGGTGTGATGCCCACGTGCCGATCAGCACCAGCGGCGCCATGCGGCGCGGCACCCACTCCGTCGGCTCGTGGATCTCGTCGATCAGCAGGTTCGTGCCCTCGTGCGATCTGCCCCCGAGGTAGTGGTAGGCGGCACCCATCCCCATCCCTGCGAGCGGGAGCAGGAAGACGAGCCATTGCCGGCCGTGCTCACGGAACTCGGTGACCCGTTCGAGGCCCTTCAGGAACACCCACGACGACAGGCCGGCGAGCACCCCTGACAGCGCGCCGAGCGCGATCCAGCGCAGCAGCTGCCGGGCGAACGCGAGCTGTTCGGCGATCCGGCTCCGGACGTCGACGGCTTCGTTCACGCCCGCTCCCTACAGCTTCTTCAGCGGCGCCCACGCCAGGGCGAGGTGCTTGGTGCCGACATCCCGGAAGCGGATCGTGGCCTCGGCCTTCTCGCCGGCGCCCTGGATGTCGATGATCACGCCTTCGCCGAACGAGGGATGCTCGACGTCGTCGCCGATCCGGAGCCCGATCTGCTGGGCGTTCGTCGGCTGCGGACCCAGCTTGCGGCCGGCGGCGAGCGCAGCCTCGACGACGCGCTCGCGGTGCTCGTCGGTTGCTCGCGCCGCCGCTTCGTCGTCGACGTCGGTGCGCCGCCCGCGATAGGCGGGCGCGTTGCCGCCGCGGTAGCCGCCGCTGTGCCCGCCATCGCGATCGCGGTAGCTCTGGCGCCCGTAGGTGCTGCGGCCCTTGACGTTGCCCTTGTTGTCCTGCAGCTCCGCGGGGATCTCGTCGAGGAAGCGGGACGACGGGTTGTACTGCGTGCTGCCGAACAGGCTGCGGCTCCACGCGTGGGAGACGTGCAGCTTCTCGCGTGCCCGGGTGATGCCGACGTAGGCGAGCCGGCGTTCTTCCTCCATCTCGTCGGGGTCGCTCTGCGCGCGCACGTGCGGGAAGATGCCTTCTTCCATCCCGACCAGGAACACGTAGGGGAACTCGAGACCCTTGGCCGAGTGCAGGGTCATCAGGACGACCTTGTTGTCGTCGTCGAGATCGTCGGTGTCGGCCACCAGCGAGACCTGTTCGAGGAACTCGTCGACGCGGGTGAACTCGCGCGCCGACCCGATCAGCTCGCCGATGTTCTCCAACCGGCCGGCGGCCTCGACCGAGCTCTCCGCTTCGAGCTCGGCGAGGTAGCCGCTCTGATCCAACGCGGCCTGCAGCACCTCGGCCGGCGAACCATCGAGGAGGTGGGCGACGGAGTCGAGCAGGTTCACGAACGCCAGCACGCCGCGAGCCGCGGTGCCCGACAGCCCGGCTTCGTCGGCGTGGCGCATCGCATCCGCGAAGCCGTTGCCCATCTCGCGCGCCCAGGCGTCGAGCTTGGCCACGCTCGTGTCGCCGATGCCGCGCTTGGGCACGTTGAGGACCCGCTTGATGCTGACCTCGTCGGCCGGGTTGGCCGCCGCCTTGAGGTACGCCATCGCGTCCTTGATCTCGCGGCGATCGTAGAACCGCGTCCCGCCGACGACCTTGTACGGGATCCCGAACCGCATCATCGCTTCCTCGACGACGCGGCTCTGCGCGTTGGTGCGGTAGAAGACCGCGATCTCCTTCCACATCGTCGCGTGGTTGTCGTGCGCGTCCTGCATGGTCCGCGCCACCCACATCGCCTCGTCGCCTTCGTCGTCGGCGTGGTAGCGGGTGATGCCCTCGCCGCGGCCGAGCTCGCTCCACAGCTCCTTGGCCTTGCGCGTCGGGTTGTTCGAGATCACCGCGTTCGCCGCGTCGAGGATGATCTGCGTGCTGCGGTAGTTCTGGTTGAGCACGATCGTTGTCACGTCCGGGAACGCGTTCTCGAACTGGATGATGTTGCGCAGATCCGCCCCGCGGAACTTGTAGATGCTGTTGTGCACCAGCATCCCGTTGGCGATGTAGTGGTGCGTCGGGTCGACCTCCAGGTCGTACACGTCGCCTTGGTACGCCTCGAAGTCGACGTCGTCCACTGTGCGCTCGGTGATCGCGCCCTCGACCACCACCAACACGGTCATCCCCCGCCGAAGGTGCGCGAGGGGGGTGTAGTCGTAGATCTCCGAACCGATCGACGCGCGGCGTCGAACGGCCAGGCCGGCGGCGTCGGACAACCACCTGGCATGTTCGAGCGCCTCGTAGTAGGACTTGAACGACGTCTCGAAGCGGGATCCTTGTTTGCCAGACCGCAGGTCGACGCCTGCAGCGCGCAGTCTCTCCGCCGGCACCGTCTGGCTCGACGACCACTGGACACGGTGATAGCCAACGGCCGCGCGCCGATCGGAGAACATCGTGAGGTTCAGGGTCTGACGGAATCGCCCGTTCTGCGGACGGTAGTGCGGGAACTCCGGAGAGATGACCATCTCCTCCATGAGTGTCTTTGCGCGGGTCTCTGTGTCGATCGCTTCATATAGGCGCGCAAGCCAGATGTCGTCCAGGGCGAGCGTTCGACCCGACGAGTGGAAGCACGCCGTCGGCAGGCCGAAGTCCGCCGCCAGGCGTGCCTCGTGATAGGCGGCTTCCGACAAGGTCGGGCACACCCGCAGGATCCACATTGCGTCCGCGTGCTCCTGAATCGATCGAACGCGGAGGCCGATGTCGTCGACGCCCTGACCGTTGCGGCGGGTGCTCTTCGTCCGCCCGATCCGATAGCCGCGGTCCTTGCGGTACATCAGGTACACGAGGTGCTCGTCCTTCGGCACCGTGAGGCGAGCCGGCACCATGTGATGGGTCGTGCCGCGCAGCAGGACGTCGCCGGCGCGCACGGAGACGAGCAGGTCGTTGCACGTGCCACGTTGGACATGCCGGACCACACCGGGATGTACGTCGAGGCCGCCACCTGTGCCGAAGACGACGTCGCCAACTCCGATCT
>JAOBWQ010000090.1 GCA_025463425.1 Ilumatobacteraceae bacterium
CGGCGATCTCACCTCGCACCGCGACCGCCGCCATCGGATGGCCGTTGCCGATCGGCTTGCCCATCGTGACGATGTCGGGCACCACGCCCTGGGTCTCGAACGCCCACATGTGCGAGCCGACCCGGCCGAAGCCGAGCTGCACCTCGTCGGCCACGCACACGCCGCCTGCAGCCCGAACGTGCGCGTACGCGGCCTCGAGGTAACCGTCGGGCAGGGTCAGCATCCCGCCCGTGCCGAGGATGCCCTCGCTGAAGAACGCAGCCGGCCGCCGGCCGAGCTCGGCCATCTCGGCGATCCGTTCGCCGACGCTGGCCGCGTAGTCGGCGCCCGTCGCGACCGACGTGTCGCGCAGCCGTCCGCGATACGTGTCCGGCATCTCCGCGACCCACACGTGGTCGCGCCGACCCGTGCCGCCCGGACCGGCGAACTTGTACGGACTGATGTCGACGATCGAGGTCAGGTTGCCGTGGTAGACGTGATCGACGGTCAGCACGTCGTGCGCGCCGGTGTAGGTGCGAGCCATCCGCAGCGCCAGATCGTTGGCCTCCGACCCGGAGTTGACCATGAACACCACCCAGCCGCGACCTGACGTGTCGCCAGTGATGGTGGGCCCAGGAATGAGCGGCAAGGTGTCGGCAAGGCGCCTCGCGTACTCGACGAGGTTGTCGTGCAGGTACCGCGAGTTCGTGTTCAGCACGGCCATCTGCCGCTGACCCGCGGCCACGACGCGCGGATGGCAGTGGCCGACGTGGCACACGTTGTTGACCATGTCGAGGTAGCGACGGCCCTGCTCGTCGATGAGGTGCACGCCCTCGCCCCGCACGATCTTGAGCGGCTCGGCGTACGCCACGCTCAACGATCGTCCGAGCACGTGCCGGCGCTCGCGGCGCAGCCACTCCGGATCCCGCTCGACCACGACGCTGCAATCCACGGGCAGGCCGAGGACGAGGTTCGGGTTCGGGAACACGGCGCCCCAGACGTCCCACTGGCTCCGCGCAGCGACGCCGATGATCTCCTCGGCCTCCCACCCGCACAGATCGGTCATCACCTGGAAGTGGAGGTGTGGGGGCCACCCGCCGTTCTCGTCGGGCCGCCCGAGCCGAGCGACGGTCTCACCTGCTGCCACCGGCTGCCCGACGTGCAGCGCCGAAAGGCTGGCCGACGAGAGGTGGCCGTACAGCGTCCAGAACGGCACGCCGTCGCCGCCATCTGCCGCCGTGGTCGTGTGCTCGAGGACGAGGATCCCGCCGAAGGCGAGCGGCGAGAGATCGCAGCCGATCATCGCCACCTTCGCGGCGAGGGGTGCGACGATCTCCTCGCCAGCCGGCGCGAACAGGTCGATGCCGATGTGGATCGTGCGCCGCTCGTCGGGATCGGCTGTCTCGAAGGCCTCGGTGCGATAGACCGACCGGTCCTCGCCGTAGCGGCCGACGGCCACGTCGCGTCGCGCGTCGCCGTCCTCGGCCGCATCGGCGAACAGCGGATCGAGCCGTTCGCCGTCGCGGCTGCCGGCGGTGAGGTCGAGCACGGTGAGGGTCGCGTGCTCGAGCGAGCGCAGCACGGGCGCGAACCCGTGGCCGTTCGCGTCCAGCCATCGCTCGATGCGGTGGCGTGCCGGCACGGGCTCGAACCGGCACGCGGCACGCAGGCGCATCGTCGCGATGCGGGCGTTCTCGGCGCGCAACCGCTGCAACATCTCCCACACGTCGACCTGGCTGATCAGGAGGTACCCGTTCCGCGGATCGGCCGCGATCTGGGTGGCCGCGATGGTGATGCTGACCGCGTAGCGGGCCTGGATCAGATCGAACAGCACGCCGACCTCGATCTCGGTCAGCGGATTCACGTCGTGGTACGCACCGACGAGGGCGACTGCGACGCCGAGCGGATCGGGCGCGCCGATCATCGTGTACGCGCAGGCGATCGCCAGCTCATTGATCCGCCAGCTCTCCACGGTGTCGCCGAAGTCGATCAACCCGGTGACGGTGCCGTGGGCATCGAGGACGATGTTGTGGTCGTTGGCGTCGTTGTGGATCACCTGGCGGGGCTGATCGACCAGTGCCGGCGCGATCTCGTCGCGGAACCGCCGCAGCGTGTCGGCGACGGCAGCTCGTTTGCCTTCATCGGCGACGAGGTGGACGGCATCGAGCTGCTCCGCCGCACGGGCGAGGTCCCAGCGGTGGACGCGCTGCGCGGCGGGATGACGGAAGTCCGCCAGGCGACGATCGAGGTCGGCCAGCAGCGCTCCGAGTGCTGCAGCGGCACGAATGCGCCGGCGTGTCGCGTCACCCGGGATCGACCGAGCCCACACCTCGCCGGCGAGCCAGGACGTCAGCCGCAGCACTCGGTATTCGCCCTGCGGGTCGACGACCGTGGGCAACGGGTCGCCGGAGATGTCCGGCACAACGCGCTGGACTGCGGTGCAGTCGGCGAGGTGGCCCAGCACAGCGGCCTGCAGGTCGAGCTCCACCGGATCGGCACCGACGTGGTGCACGCGCAGCACGAACCGACCCTTGTCGGACGTGACGGCGAAGTTGCGGTCGACCTCGCCGGGGAGCGCGGCCAGCGTGCCGGTGATTCCGTAGTGCTCGGACAGCACGGTGGCAAGGAAGGTCTCGTCGAGAACGTGATCGGCTGGGATCGTCGGCACGGCCTCCGATCGTAGGCCCAGCTCGCCACGTCGCCCCGATGCCAGGCCGCTCGGCGTGGCCCGATGTCGAAGCTGCGCGATCGGCTCCGACATCTACGCTGCAGGCACCGCTGCGGTGCCATGACAGAGGAGACCCCCATGAAGTACATGATGCTCATCTACGGCAACGAAGAGCTGTGGACGTCGTTCGACCCCGCCGAGCTCCCCCGAGTGATCGCCGAGACCGACGCGTTGCACACATCGCTGCGGGCCACCGGCGAGTTCGTCAGCGCATATGGCGTCGGCGATCAGGTCCTGGCCAAGCAGGTGCACGTCGACAACGGGGTTCCGGTGGTCACCGACGGGCCGTACATCGAGACCAAGGAGTACCTCGGCAGCTTCACCATCGTCGATGTCGACGGTCTAGAGCGGGCGTTGGAGATCGCGGCGCTGAATCCGTTCTCTGCCTACGGGCAGGTCGAGGTTCGTCCGCTGATGCACGAGGCCGCCGAGGAGATGTGACCTCTGTCCCGTGAGCTCGTCGTCACGCACCGAGGATCTGTTGCGCTCGCTCGCGCCGCAGGTCCTCGGCGCGTTGACCCGGCGCTACGGGCACTTCGACACGTGTGAGGACGCGGTTCAGGAGGCACTCCTGGCGGCATCGCGGCAGTGGCCCCGCGACGGTGTGCCCGAGCATCCGAAGGGTTGGTTGATCGCCGTCGCGTCGCGACGGCTGACCGATGCGCTGCGCAGCGACTCGGCGCGGCGGCAACGCGAGGACACCGATGCGGCGCGCCAGCCCCGCGACAGGTGGATGGCCACCCTGGACGACGTGACCGAGCGCGATCCCGTCGGCGATGTCGACGACACGCTGACCCTGCTGTTCATGTGCTGCCATCCGGCACTGACGCCCGCGTCGCAGCTGGCGCTGACCCTGCGTGCCGTCGGCGGTCTGACGACCGCGGAGATCGCCGGTGCGTGCCTGGTGCCGGAGCCGACCATGGGCCAACGGATCAGCAGGGCCAAGCAGACCATCCGCTCAGCCGGCACTCCGTTCCGCCTGCCCCCGCCGGACCAGCGTGCCGACCGGCTCGGCGTCGTGCTGCACGTGCTCTACCTGATCTTCAACGAGGGCTACACCGCATCGTCCGGATCACACCTGCAACGCGCCGACCTCACGCGCGAAGCGATCCGCCTCGTCCGTGGAGTGCACCGCGCCCTGCCCGACGACGGAGAGGTGGCCGGGCTGCTGGCGCTGATGCTGCTCACCGACGCGCGCCGGGCCGCCCGCACCGGCGCCGATGGCAGCCTCGTCCCGTTGGCGGAACAGGATCGATCGCTGTGGGACTCGGCGCAGATCGCCGAGGGTGTCGCGCTGGTCAGTGCGGCCCTGACCGGTGCGAAGCTCGGGCCGTATCAGGTCCAGGCCGCGATCGCTGCGGTGCACGACGAAGCCGCTGCCTCCACCGAGACCGACTGGCCGCAGATCCTGGCCCTCTACGACGTGCTCGAGCGAATCTCCCCGAACCCGATGGCGGAACTCAACCGCGTGGTCGCGGTGGCCGAGGTCCACGGACCGCTGGCCGGGCTGGAGCTCCTGGACGGTCTTGCCCTCGACTCGCGCATCGCCGGCCATCACCGCCTCGACGTCGTGCGGGCGCACCTGTTGGAACGTGTCGGCGATCTCGACGGGGCGGTCGCGGCGTATCGCCGGGCGGCGCGCCGGACCACGAGCCTTCCGGAGCAGCGTCACCTCGAAGGGCGAGCGGCCCGCCTCCGTCGCTGAGCACACCGTGAAGGGATGCGAGTACGTGGCGGCCGTGTGAGTACGTCACATCACGCGCGATGAGCAGACGATGCTCATTCGCAGAACGGTCGTGCCGCGGATGATGATCGACATGCACACACATCACATCCCCAACACCACAGAGCGGCCCGCCAGCCGCACCTTCCCCAAGCGAGCCGCCATCGCCGGCGCCGTGCTGAGCAGCGTCGTCGGCCTGTCCGCATTCGCCACCTCGGCGCATGCAAATGAGTTCAACCCGGTCCCGCACGCCTCGTTCGCCTCCTCCTGCAATGGCCCCCAGGGCGTCGACGACATCATCCTCAGCAACACCGGCTCTGACACCGCGCACTTCACGATCCAGTGGGACCTCGACGGTCCGTCCGGAACCGACTTAGTCGATGTCGTCCCGAACGACATCGTGACCAAGGAGTACCTCACGCTCGAGGGTCACTACGCGCACTACACGGTGACCGCCCCCGGTCAGCCTGCATGGTGGAGCACCGCCAGCAGCTACACCGACTGCGTGCCCAGCCCGATCGGCGTGATCAAGTTGGTCTGCCCGTCCGACGGCAGCAGCGCCTACCTGCAGTACACGTACTCCAACCACAGCGTCGTCCCGCTGCAGTTCCAGTTCGGCTATCCCGACGGCACCACCTCGACGGAGCAGGTCGATGCGTCGAGCGGCGATCCCGTCAAGACCATCCCGGTCGCCGAGGACACATTGGTCGACGGCTTCATCAAGGGGGGCGGCCAGGCGCTGTGGTCCTTCTCCCAGACCGTCGACTGCCTGCCTCCGATCCCGGCGACGACCATTCCCGTGACGTCGATCCCGGCCACGACCATCCCCGAGACGCCGATCCCGGCGACCGTTCCCGTCACCGTTCCGGCGTCCACGGTCGTTGCAATGGTGCCTCCGCTCGTCGAGCAGTTGCCCCCGACAGTGCCCCCCACGACGGCGTTCGTGCCCGGCCCGCAGCGCCTCCCGGCCACCGGCAACTCGTCCGGGATCGTCGCGATCCTCGCCGGCGGCATGCTGGTAATGGGCACCGTGCTGCTCACGGTCGTCGCTCGCCGCAAGCCCCGCAGCGGTGATCCGGCCTGACCAACCCAGAACAGCGTCCAGCACCGGCGGCTACGGTGGATCGATCGACGATCCATCGCAGCCGCCTTCGGCGTTCTCGCCCGAGTATCCGAACGTCTTCCGGCCGCTGCAGGTGCGCGGGCGTCCGTTGCGGAGCCGGATCAACTTCGGCTCACACACCGCGAACATGGCCGTCGACGGGCTCGTGTCAGATCGGCACATCGGCTACTACCGCGAGCGAGCGCTCGGCGGCGCCGGGATGATCATGGTCGAGCCGATCCCGGTGCACCGCACGGCTGTGCTGACTCGCGGCAACTTCCGCCCCGACGACGACGCCGTCATCCCGGGCTTCCGCCGCCTCACGGAGGCCTGCCGTGACGCCGCGGCGGACAGCGGTCAGGGCGACGTCGTCTTGATCCACCAGCTCTACCACGTCGGTCAGCACGGCGATGCCGACAACTCGTTCGCGCCGAACTGGTCACCGTCGGGCATGCCGTCGTACCACGACTCCGACGGCAGCCACGCCCTGACCGAGGCCGAGATCGACGAGACGATCGGGTCCTTCGTGCGCGCCGCGCGGCGAGCCCAGGCCTCAGGGTTCGACGGCGTCGAGCTGTTCGCCGCCTACCACGCGCTGATCGACCAGTTCTGGACGCCGTGGTCGAACCGGCGCACCGATCGTTGGGGTGGCACCTTCGCCAACCGGATGCGGTTCTCGGCGACACTGTTGGAATCGATCCGCCAGGCGTGCGGCGACGAGTTCGTCGTCGGCATCGCTGTGAACATCGACCCCGAGTCGGAGCCGTCCCTGTCGATCGAGTCGATGCAGGAGATCGTCGCCTGGCTCGACGAGCGCGCCCTGATCGACTACGTCTCGTGCGGCACCGGGAGCTACTTCGACTTCTACAAGCTGATGCCGACATCGCTGTACCCGGCCAAGCTCGGCGAACCGTTCGCCGCCGCGCTCAAGGAGGTCACCCGGCATGCGTTGGTGCAGGCCGAGAGCCACATGCGCACGCCGGCAAACGCCGACGAGGTGATCGGTGCCGGGCACGCCGACATGGTGTCGATCGTGCGCGGCCAGATCGCCGATCCGCACCTCGTCGCTAAGGCCCGCCGCGGCGCCGGCGCAGAGGTGCGGCCGTGCATCTCCTGCAACCAGATGTGCTGGGGTCGCCGCTCGCGCGACTACTTCATCACCTGCGTGATCAACCCGTCTGCGGGTCGCGAGTTCGAGTGGGGTGGAGACCGGTTCACGCATGCGGCATCTCCGCGCGAGATCGTCGTGGTCGGTGGCGGTCCGGCTGGTCTGGAGGCCGCGCGGGTCGCAGCCGAACGCGGTCACGTGGTCACGCTGTTCGAGGCGAGCGAGCACCTCGGGGGGCAGTACCGACTCGCCGGCCTGCAACCGAGCCGCGGGCAGATCCTCGATCACCTCGCCTGGTACCGCCGTGAGCTCGAACGACTCGGCGTCGAGGTGCGGCTCGGCGTGCCGTATTCGGCGGACGACGTGGTCGGATCGGACGTGACGCTGATCCTGGCAACGGGTGCGACGCCGGCCAGAGCCGGGTTCCAGCGCGCGCTGCCGATGGTCGACCGGATGCCCGGGATCGACGGCCCGCGCGTCGCCGCGATCCACGACGTGCTCGACGGTTCGGCCAATCCCTCGGGCTCCGTGCTGCTGCTCGACGACCTCGGCGACTGGCGCGGGATCGGCACGGCGATGCTCTTGCAGGAGCGTGGCTGTGCCGTCACGGTCGTCACCAGTGCACCGACGGTTGCAGGCGGCCTGTTCCACAGCGCTGCCGACGTGCCGGCACGGCAGCGCTTCGCGCGGGCCGGCGGGATCATGCAGCCGTTCACCGTGGTCATCGGTTGGACGGCCGACGGAGCGACGTTGGGATCGACGCTCACCGGTACGTCGAGCCTCGAGCCCTTCGACTGGTTGGTCGTTGCTGAGACCCCTCGCGCCCTCACGGAGCCCGCCGATGCCGCCGCGGTCGTCGGACGCACGGTCTGGTCGATCGGCGATTGCGTCGCGCCCCGACGGGCCAGCTTCGCGATCTACGAAGGCCGCTCGCTCGCGCTCACGCTCTGAACACCCGAGCCTCAGAGCCCCAGGGTCGGCACGTCGGCGCCGATGTCGGCCGCGGCGATGATCTTGGCCTTGGTGCTCATCAGCACCTCCCGGGGTGCGGCGGCGATCGACGCAGCGATCTCTGCGACGGCGCCGGTCAACTGACCGTCGGGCACCACACGGCTGACGAGGCCGAGTCGGAGTGCCTCATCGGCGCCCACCGATCGACCGGTCAGCGCGAGGTCACGCGCCACGGCTCCGCCCACCAGTTCGCGCAGCGGGCGGTAGACGACGCTCGCCCACCGCTGCTCCGGATGGGCGAAGCGAGCGGACTGGGCGGCGACCCGGATGTCGGCGAGCACGGCGAGGTCGAAGCCACCGGCCATCGCCGGTCCGTTCACCGCTGCGATCACCGGCAGTGGGAACCGCAGGACGCCGTGGTGGAAGCGGTCGCTCGACGCCCACAGTCGGGCGACGTGCGCCGGGTCCTGCTCGGCGAACTCGCCGAGATCGAACCCCGCGCTGAACACCGTGCCGGCGCCGGTGATCACCAGCACTCGCACGTCGGGATCGCCCGCGAGTCGGTCGAGGGCATCGGAGGCCTCGTCGCGCAGCGCGATCGACAGCGCGTTCTTCTTCTCCGGTCGGTTCAGCGTCATCGTGACGATGCCGTCGGCCACCTGCGACAGCTCGATCGATGAGGTCATGGCCCGACTCTCGCATCCGACCGGCGGGAATGCCAGTGGGAAACGAAAGCCGGGCCACGATGCAGCCGACTTCAGCAGCGCTTCGGCTTGCGGCTCAGGCGTTGAAGTCGACGACCTCGAACGAGAGCAGTTCGGCGTGCGCCGACACCGGGCGCCCGTCGCCGGATGCGGCC
>JAOBWQ010000096.1 GCA_025463425.1 Ilumatobacteraceae bacterium
CGGTTCTCCAAGTCGCAGCAGGACGCCTTGCTGCCGGCGGTCGAGGACGGCACCCTCACGCTCATCGGTGCCACCACGGAGAACCCCTTCTTCGAGGTCAATGCGCCGTTGCGGAGCCGCAGCACGCTCTTCCGTCTCGAACCGCTGGAGCGAGCAGCGATCGAGCAGCTGATCGCCCGGGGTCTCGAGACGGAGTCCGTCAGGGCCACTCCGGAGGCGATTGCGCTGCTGGCCGATCGCTCCGGCGGCGACGGTCGCCAGGTGCTGACCGCGCTGGAGGTTGCCTGCACGCTCGCCTTCCCGGACGAGATGACCATCGAGCACGTCGAAGCCGCGCTCGGCACGAGTGCACTGCGTTACGGCCGCGACGACCACTACGACGTGATCAGCGCGTTCATCAAGAGCATCCGCGGCAGCGACGTGGACGCGGGCCTGTACTGGCTGGCCCGCATGCTGGAGGCAGGAGAGGACGCACGTTTCATCGCCCGGCGGTTGATCATCCTCGCCAGCGAAGACGTCGGCATGGCCGACCCGCAGGCGCTCGTCGTGGCAGTCGCCGCGGCGCATGCGATCGAGCACGTCGGCCTCCCCGAGGGGCAGCTCAACCTGGCTCAGGCCGTGGTCCACCTGGCGACCGCGCCGAAGAGCAACCGCGCCGCGATGGGCATCTGGAACGCACGTGGGATGGTCAAGGACGGAGCAGTCGGTGAGGTGCCGGCACACCTGCGCGACGCGCACTACCAGGGGGCGGCATCGCTGGGCCACGGGTCGGGCTACGTGTACCCTCATGACGATCCACGTGGTTGGGTTCCGCAGTCGTATCGCCCGGAGGAGTTGGCGGGGACCACCCTGTACGAACCCACGACGCACGGTTTCGAGCGAGAGGTTGGTAGGCGAATGAGCGAACATCGCACCGACGATGCGGAGGGATCGGCATGACCGCAGGTGACCTCGCCATCGTGCTCGGCACGGTCCTGTGCGCGCTGGGCTTCGCCGCGTTGATCGTCGTCCTGGTGCGGGTCCTGGACACGCTGCGGTCGCTCCGTGGTGAGGTCGAATCGCTGCGCGCCGAGACCCGCCCGTTGCTGGCCGAGATGCAAGCGTCCACCGACCAGGCACGGGCGACGATGCACGAGGCCCGCCAGGATCTCGACCGGTTCGATCGCGTCCTCGGCTCGGCAGAGGCGATCAGCGACGCCGTCTCCGGAAGTGGCCGCGTCGCCCGGGTCGCGCTGTCAGCGCCGATGATCAAGGCAGCAGGCATCGCCACCGGCACTGGTCGCGTCGTGCGCCGGCTCCGCGGCAATGACCGCAAGGCCCTCACACCAGGGAAGCGGGCACAGCGATGATGAAGCGGGTCACATGGTTCGTGAGCGGAGCCGTGGCGGGGGTGGCCGGCGCGGGGTACGCGAAGCGCAAGGTCAAGGAGACCGCGTCGCAGCTCGCGCCGGCCAACGTGGCCAAGGCTGCCGTCGCCAAGGTTCGCCACCGGAGTGCCGACGTGGCCGATGCGGTGCGCGACGGTCGCGATGCGATGCGCGCCAAGGAGGCCGAGCTGCGCGCTCGGTTGCACGGCTCGGCCGAGATCGTCGAAGCGTTCGAGCCTGAGGATCTCGTCCTCGTCGACGGCCACCGGGTCGAGCCGGACCAGGTCATCGTCCTGCGCCCGGCGCGGGACGAGCACAGCGGCCCTCGACGGCACAGCCGCCGTACCCACCGCGGAGCATGACGGCGCTCGCCCAGCCGACGCTGGTCGACGACCTGATCCAGGCCCTCGGCACGGACCGAGTGCGCGTCGGCGCGGCAGAGCTCAGCCTCTACCGCAGGGACGCCTCGAACTTCGACGGGCATGCGTCGGTCGTCTGCTTCCCGACCTCGACGGCGGAGATCCAGGCGACGGTGCAGGCCTGCGTTCGCCACGACACCCCGTACGTCGCGCGCGGATCAGGCACCGGCCTGGCCGGCGGCGCCACACCGCTGGGCGGGGCCGTCGTGATCTCGCTGGCGAAGATGAACCGCATCCTCGCCGTCGATGCCGAGGCGCGACAGGCGTGGGTCGAGCCCGGGGTGCTGAACCTCGATCTCAGCAAGGCCGTCGCGCATCTCGGCCTCCATTTCGCCCCGGACCCGAGCAGCCAGCAGAGCTGCACGATCGGCGGCAACGTGGCCAACAACTCCGGCGGTCCACACTGCCTCGCCGACGGCGTCACATCGGCGCACATCGTCGCGATGGAGGTCGTGCTTCCTGAGGGCGACATCGTCATGTTCGGCGGTGAGGATCCAGAGCCGGCAGGCTTCGATCTCCGCGGCGCGTTCGTCGGCAGTGAGGGCATGTTCGGCATCGCCGCGAAGATCTGCGTTCGGCTCACCCAGAACGCGCCGACGGTGCGGACGATGCTGCTGGACTACATGTCCGTCGAGGACGGAGCGGCAACCGTCAGCGCGATCATCGCCGAGGGAATGGTGCCGGGCGCGCTGGAGATGATGGACGCGCTGTGCACACGAGCGGTGGAGGAGTACATCCACGCCGGGCTGCCCATCGACGCCGCAGCGATCCTGTTGGTCGAAGTCGCCGGGCTGCCGAACGCGCTCGAACACCAGGTCGAACGGATCGTCGCGATCGGACGCGCCCACGGGGCGCGCAACGTACGCGTCGCCCAGGACGAAGCCGAGCGGGCGCTGCTGTGGAAGGGCCGCAAGACGGCGTTCGGCGCGATCGCGCGGATCAAGCCGAACTACTACCTGCACGACACCGTGGTGCCACGCCGCAAGCTGCCCGAGGTGCTCAACCAGGTTTACGAGATCGCCGCCCGTCACGATCTGCTGGTCATGAACGTCTTCCACGCCGGTGACGGCAACCTCCATCCTCTGCTCGTGTTCGACAAGCGCGAGCCGGGCGTGATGGCACGTGTCCATGCAGCCGGTGAGGAGATCGTGAGCGCCTCGGTGGCTGCGGGTGGGGTCCTCAGCGGCGAGCACGGCATCGGCTTGGAGA
>JAOBWQ010000663.1 GCA_025463425.1 Ilumatobacteraceae bacterium
CCGGGGATGCCGAGGTGCACCGGCAGCTCCAGGCCGGCGGCGCGGGAGCCCTCGATCCAGCGCACGATGGTGCGGCTGTCGAAGCACATCTGGGTCGAGATCCAGCCGTCGACGCCGGCGCTCGTGAGCAGCCCCTGCTTCTCGAGCAGGGCAGTGGCCAGGGCCGGGCCGGGGATGCTCGCGTGGCCGTCGGGGTAGCCGCCGAAGCCGATCCGCTGGAGGTTCGCGTTCGAGTCGAGCAGCTCGCGGATGAGGGCCGCGGCGTCGAGGTACGGACCGAACGGCGTCGGCGCGTCGCCGCCGATGACGAAGGCATCCGTGACACCGTGGCCGGCCAACCAGTTGGCGATCGTGGCCACATGCGCAGGACCTTCGACCATCCGGGCGGCGAGGTGGGGGATCACCGTGTGGCCGAGATCGAGGAGCTGGGCGGCCATGTCGAGCGTCGCTTGGAGGTCCTTGGCCGGCGATGCGGTGACCGACACCGTCGAGCACGACGGCAGGTGCTCGAACTGCAGGTGTGCCTTCGGCGTGGGGATCAGCTCGAGGTGGGCGTGGGCGACCCGCTGGACGACGGCGTCGGCCAATTCGGAGGCGGCGTCGGCGTCGGCGATCTGGGCATCCGCCCTGGTCGGTTCCGGCGCGCTCTGGATGTCCGACCTCGACCTGTTGAAGAGTGCCATCGCTCGTCCCCGATCCCTGCTCGAATTCCCAGCACGTCTGTGCTGGTTACCACCATACAACAGAAAACCGCATCGTGGAAGAGCCCAGCGAGACAGATCTTCGGGCACCTCTGCGAATCTCGACGTGACGAAACCCCGGTGGGAGAGGCATCCGTGGTCGATTGTCCGCACGACGTGCGGTGAATGCGTCGGGGTTCGGGTTCGTGCGCCGGCCGTCGGCATATCGTGGGTGACTTCATGCATCGCTCACTCGGGATCGACACCGGCGGGACGTACACCGACGCCGTGCTGTTCGACGACGAGGCCGGCGTCGTCGCCAAGGCCAAGGCGCTCACGACGCGCCACGACCTGTCGATCGGCATCGCCCACGCCGTCGGCGCCGTGCTGGAGCAGGGGTCCACCGACGCGGCGACGATCGGGTTGGTGTCGTTGTCGACCACGCTGGCCACCAATGCGCTCGTCGAAGGTCGTGGCGGCAGAGTTGCCCTCGTCTTCATCGGCTTCGGCGACAACGATGCGGGCCGGGCCGGATTGGCCGGGGCGATGCAGGGCGATCCGCTGATCCGCATCGCCGGCGGGCACAACCCGCAGGGCGATCCGCTCGCGGAGCTCGATCTCGAGGCACTGGAGCGCGAGGTGCTGTTGGTCGCGCCGACCGTGACGGGCTTCGCGGTGACCGCCCAGTTCGCGACCCGCAACGCCGAGCACGAACTGGCCGCACGCGACCTGCTGCGGCGGATCACCGACCTTCCGGTCACCTGCGGGCACGAGCTGTCGGCGCAGCTCAACGGGCCACGTCGGGCGCTGACGAGCGTGCTCAACGCACGCCTGATCGGACTGATCACCGGCCTGATCGGCGCGGCCGAGGACATCATGACCCGTCACGGGATCGATGCGCCGCTGATGGTCGTGCGTGGCGACGGAGCGCTGATGTCGGCGGAGATGGCCAAGGCCCGCCCGATCGAGACGATCCTCTCCGGCCCGGCGGCGAGCCTCGTCGGCGCGGCCCACCTCACCGGCGCCACCGACGCGATCGTGTCCGACATCGGCGGCACGACGACCGACATCGCCGTCGTCGAAGGCGGCGTGCCCCGTCTCGACGACCAGGGAGCCACCGTCGGCGGCCACCGCACGATGGTCGAGGCCGTCGCGATGACCACCGTCGGTCTCGGCGGTGACAGCGAGGTGACGATCGGTCTCGACGCCGCCGTGCCGCAGATCACGCTCGGGCCACGACGGGTCGTGCCGATCTGCCTGCTGGCCACGCAGCACCGCGATGCAGTGCACCGCGCCCTGGACCAGCAACTGCTGCAGGACGTCCCCGGGATGCACGACGGGCGGTTCGCGGTGCCGATCACCGATGCGGGGGCCAGCTCGGCTGGTCTGGACGAGGCCGAGCGCGAGCTGCTCGATCTGGCGCTGGCCGGCGTCACGCCCGTCGCGCGCTTGGTGCGCGGGCACGCCGACACGGCACGGCTCAACCGGCTCGTCAGCCGCGGCCTGATGATGCTGGCCGCGTTCACGCCCACGGATGCCTCCCACGTCGCCGGTGACTACGTGGCGTTCGACCGTTCGGCGGCGAGCAAGGCGGCGACGCTGCTGGCCCGAAAGCGGACGCTGCTCGGCAAGCCGGTGGCCGAATCAGCGGAGGCGATCGCCGCGCTCGTGATCCGCGCCCTGCAACGCCGGTCGGCGGAGACGGTGCTCGACGTGGCGCTCGGCATCGACGGGTTCGAGGGCGGCGGGCTGAGCCGACACCCGCTCCTGGCCGGCTCGCTGGATGGGCGCCGCGGCGTGGTCGATGTCGCTGCGCAGCTGACCCTGCCGCTGATCGCGCTCGGGGCCTCGGCGGCGATCTACTACCCGGCCGTGGCCGCGATGCTGCGGACCGAGGGGGTGATCCCGGGTGACGCCGATGTCGCCAACGCGATCGGCGCCGTCGTCGGTCGGGTCCGCGTCCACCACGACGTGTACGTGTCGCAGCCCCAGCGCGGTCGGTTCCGGGTGCACCATCCGGCGGCGGACGGTACAGCGCACAGCGACCTGCTCACGTTCGAGGAGGCCCGCGAGTCAGCCCGCCGATCGGCCACCGTCGAGGCGCTGCGCGCCGCCGATCTCGCCGGCGCCGCCGACGCCCAGGTGCTCGTCACCGAGCGGATCAACATCGCGACCGTCGAGGGCGTCGAGCTCTTCGTCGACGCGACGATCACTGCATCGGCTTCTGGTCGCCCGCGCGTCGCGCGTTGACGCGCGGCCATCCAGACCGGGATCAGTCGAGACCGGTGTCGCTCAGCCGTCGCGCGGCGGCGCTGACGGCGGCCTCGACTTCAGCTCGACCGTCGGGGTCGGGGAAGCGGTAGGTCGGGCCGTGGCAGTGGATCGCGGCGACCACCTCACCCTTGCGGTTGCGCACCGGAGCCGCGACCGCGCTGATCCCGAGCTGGAGCTCGTCGACGGTCCATGCCAGGCCGGCCTTGCGGACGCCGTCGAGCCGCTTGTCGAGCTGCGCCGCGGTGTCGATCGAGTGCTCGGTCGGCGCGTCGAGTCCCCCGGCCGTGTACGCCTTCACTCGCTCCGCGGGCATGAAGGCGAGGAACACCAAGCCCGATGCGACGACGTGGAGTGGCGTGCGCTCGCCCGTCCAGTCGCGGATCTGCACGGCGTTGTCGTTCTCGACGTGGTCGAGGTAGAGCACCTCGTTGCCTTCCAACACCGACAACCCGGCGGTCTCGTGGACGCGTTCGACGAGCTCGTCGAGGAACGGGCGGGCCCGACCGGTGAGCGTCGAGTCGTTGCCGGCCGCCAGGCTGCTGACCGTCGGGCCGATGCGATAGGTGACGCCGTCGTCCTGGCGGATGACCGCCTCGAGGTGTTCGAGCGTGGACAGCAGGCGCGCGACCGTGCTGACCGGCAGCGCCACCCGCCTGGCGACATCGGTGATGCCGGCCGGCTCAGTGGCCACTGCGAGCATCACCGAGAAGGCGCGCTCGATCGACTGGATGCCGGAGTTCGCGCTGCCCATTCGCGTCAATCTAGCCCCGCGCCGACAGGCGCCCGATCTGGAGCGAAGCCGGCCACGAGCGCTCGGGACACGATCAGGTCGTCGTCCGAAGTGGGGTCCGGGGCGACGATCAACCGGTACGTCATGAACGCGGCGAGCAGGCTGTGACCGATGATCAACGCCCAGTAGAAGCCGTTCACACCGAACGTCGTCATCGCCGCTGCGGCGAGCAGCGGACCGAAGACGGCACCGACCGAGTAGGTGATCAGCAGCGCGCTGCTGGCCGCGACGACCTGGCCCTCGGGAAGCCAGTCGTGGGTGTAGGCGTTGCCGAGCGGGTACAGCGGGGTGCTGCAGCCGCCGAGCAGGAACGCCAGCACGCACGTCGTCGCCGATCCGGGGCGGGCGACCATCAGCGCGCCGCACAGCGCCACGGCGATCGCGCACAGCGCAACCATCACGCCGCGGCGCGAGACGCGGTCGCCGAGCGCGCCGATCGGCATCTGCAGCACGACGGCGCCAGCGGTGATGCAGCCGACGAACAGGCCGACGTGCGCGGCGCTCAACCCAGCGCGGGCGGCGTACACGGCGGGCATCGTCATCAGGCACCCCTGGGTCACGCCGACGAGGACGTAGCCCACGACGCCGGACGGCACGGCACGGGCGACCTGTCCGAGCGACATCATCCCTGCGCGGCTGTGCCGGATGCCCGCACCGTTGGCGACGACGAGCAACGGGAGCCAGGCGAGGCCGGTGATCGCGCCGGCGATCGCGAACGAGATCCACGACGACGGGTCGGTGAGCGCCAGGACCAGCTGCCCGGCCACCAGCCCGGCGGCCACGACCGCCACGTAGAGGCCCATCACCCGGCCGCGCACCTCGTTGTGCGCCAGATCGTTGAGCCAGGTCTCGATCACGAGGTAGCAGCCGGCGAGGCAGAAGCCGGTCAGGAACCGCAACCCGATCCAGGCCATCGGCGTGACGGCGAGGCCGTAGGCGAGGTTGCTGAGGCCCATCACGAAGGTGGCCAGCGCGAACATCCGTCGGCGGCTGAGCACCTCCATCAACCGACTCATCGCGGGCATCCCGCAGACGAAGCCGACGTAGTACATCGCCATCGTCAGGCCCATCGCGCCCGCACTGATGCCATCGCGTTCGGCGCGAACACCCATCAGCGAGCCGAGCAGGCCGCTCCCCATCAGGGTGATGCCGATGCTGACCGTGATCCAGGCGACCGCGTATCGGGTGCGTAGCATGGAGAACGGACCTTTCATCGGGCAGAATGGCTGCGGTGGAAGCAGCAAACGGGCGGTCGAGGAATGATTCGATTGACCAGGCTGTCTTCCACGATAGAGTATCTTCTCGCATCGTGGATTCCGCGAACCGTCCAAGGGAGACCATTCATGGCCGATGACGACATCGTTCTCGCTGATCTGAGCGA
>JAOBWQ010000667.1 GCA_025463425.1 Ilumatobacteraceae bacterium
CATACCAGGTGCTGATCGTGGCGTCGATGATCGAGCGTGAGGCGAAGTTCGACGAGGACCGCCCGAAGATCGCCCGCGTCATCTACAACCGGCTCGCGCTCGGCATGAACCTGCAGATCGACGCGACTCTCCTCTACGGGCAGCCGGCCGGCACGAAGGTCTCGGCCGTGCGCTACGTCGACACGCCGTACAACACCTACATGCACGACGGTCTGCCACCGACCCCGATCGCCAACCCTGGCCGGGCCTCGATCGAGGCGGCGCTCCATCCGGCACCGCCGTTGTCCATCGGCGACCCGCTGTGCCGCGACCTCCCCGCGGGCTCGACCTGCCAGCTCCTGTACTACGTCGTCGCCGACGCCGACGGGCACCACGTGTTCGCGGCCACTGAAGCTCAGCACGAGATCAACGTGCAGAAGGCGCGTGCCGCCGGGTTGATCGGCTGATGATCACCGGCAAGACACGCCTCGCGGGCGTGATCGGCAGCCCTGTGCGGCACAGCCTCAGCCCGGTGATCCACAACGCGGCGTTCGCAGCAGCGGGGCTCGACTGGGTGTTCGTCGCGTTCGAGGTCGTGCCCGGTGCGGCGGCTGCGGCGCTGGCGGGCATGCGTGCGTTCGGCATCGCCGGCCTGTCGGTCACGATGCCGCACAAGGACGACATCGCGGCGGCCGTCGACGTGCTCGACCCCGCTGCCGCAGCGTTGGGAACGGCCAACACCGTGGTGCTCCGGCCCGACGGTCGCCTTGCCGGGTACAGCACCGATGGCGCCGGCTTCGTGGCGTCGCTGCGTGACGCCGGGGTGGATCCTCTCGGCCTGACCGTTGCCGTGCTCGGCGCGGGCGGTGCCGCGCGTGCGGTGATCGACGCGCTCGCCAGAGCCGGAGCGGCACGGATCACGGTCGTCAACCGTTCCGCAGACCGCGCTGCGGTGGCCGCTGCTCTGGCCGGCGACCGAGGGTTCGTCGGCACGGCGACGGACATCGCCTCGGCGTCGCTCGTGGTCAACGCGACCTCGATCGGGATGGGCGCCACGCCGGCCGAGCGCGACGCGTCGCCCTGCGACGTCGGCCTGTTGAGCGCGGCGCAGGTCGTCGCCGATCTCGTCTACCACCCGCTCGAGACCACGTTCCTCGCCGGCGCTCGCGCGTGTGGTGCGCAGGCCATCGACGGGCTGGGCATGCTCGTCCACCAGGCCGCGCTGCAGCAGGAGCTGTGGACGGGCGTGCGTCCGGATCCCGTGGCGATGCGAGTCGCTGCCGAGCAGGAGCTCGCCGCACGCGAGCTCTCCAGCCGCTGACCGGGCCGACCGGCGGCCCGCCGCCCGCCAACCGCACGCGAGCAATCAGCCTGGGGAGCCGCAGCCCGGGCGGATAACCTGCTCGCGTGCTTCGCTACCTCACCGCCGGAGAATCCCACGGTCAGGCGCTCGTCGTGATCGTCGAGGGCCTTCCCGCCGGGTTGGAGATCACGGTCGAGGAGATCCAGGCCGAGATGGCTCGTCGGCGGCTCGGCTACGGCCGTGGTCCACGGCAGCGGTTCGAGGTCGACGAGCTGACGCTGGTCGGCGGCGTTCGTCACGGCCGCACCCTCGGCTCGCCGGTGGCGATCGAGATCAAGAACTCGGAGTGGACGCGCAGCGACAAGTGGCACGCGGAGATGTCCCCGGCGCCGGGCGCGACGCTCGATCCGCTGACCCAACCGCGGCCGGGTCATGCCGATCTCGCGGGGATGCAGAAGTACGGCTTCACCGATGCCCGCGACGTCCTCGAGCGGGCCAGCGCCCGCGAGACCGCGGCTCGGGTCGCCGCCGGTGCGTTGGCGAAGAAGTTGCTCGGCACGATCGGCATCGGTGTCCTCTCGCACGTGATCCAGATGGGGCCGGCGCGATCGAAGTCCGGCGTCGAAGGCTCGCGGCTGCCGACGATGGACGACCTCGCCGCGATCGACGCCTCTCAGGTCCGCTGCTTCGATGCCGCAGCGGAGGAAGCGATGATCGAGGAGATCAAGGCTGCGGCCAAGGACGGCGACTCGCTCGGTGGCATCGTCGAGGTGCTGGCGTACGGCGTGCCGGTCGGCCTCGGCAGCCACGTGCACTGGGACCGCAAGCTCGACGCCCTGCTGGCCCAAGCGGTGATGAGCATCCAGGCGGTCAAGGGCGTCGAGATCGGCGACGGGTTCGAGGTCGCCGGCCGGCGCGGCAGTGCTGCCCACGACGCGATCTCCTGGGACGCAGCCACCGAGTCGTACCGACGCGAGACAACGCTGGCCGGTGGCACCGAAGGTGGGATGACCACGGGTGAGGTCGTCGTGGTGCGCGCGGCGATGAAGCCGCTGGCCACGCTCAACAAGCCGACGCTCGGCACGGTCGACATCGTCACCAAGGAGCAGACCGTCAGCTTCAAGGAGCGCACCGATGTCACCGCGGTTCCCGCGATGGGCGTCGTCGCCGAGACGATGGTCGCACTGGTGCTCGCGGCCGAGGCGCAGCGCAAGTTCGGCGGCGACTCCGTTGCCGAGTTCGTCCGCAACGCGCAGGCCTTCGACGCATCACTGCGATGACGGGTGCACGCACCCTCGCCGGTCGGCACCTCGTCCTCGTCGGGCTGATGGGATCCGGCAAGACCACGATCGGCCGAGTCCTCGCCCAGCGCCTGCACCGCGAGCTGCTCGATTCGGACTCCATGATCGAGGCACGCGAGGGCAGGACCGTGCGCACGATCTTCCAGGACGACGGTGAGGACGCGTTCCGCAAGATCGAGACCGAGGTGCTGATCGAGGCCCTCGCCGCCGAGCAGAAGGCCGTCATCGCGGCTGCCGGGGGAGTCGTGCTGCGCGCCGAGAACCGCGCCGCGCTGCGCGCCAGTGGGGCCAGGGTGGTCTGGTTGCGCGCCGACCCGACCACGCTCGTCGAGCGGGTGAAGAGCGGCTCGCACCGTCCGCTGCTCGACGACGATCCGAAGGGCACACTGGAACGCATGGCGGCCGACCGATCAGACCTGTACCGCGAGGTCGCCGACGCGATCGTCACCGTCGACAACCGCAACGTCAGCGACGTCGTCGAGGCGGTGCTGCGATGACGCGCACCGTGCGGGTCGAGCTCGGTGAGCGCAGCTACGACGTGCTCGTCGGCCACGGCACGCGCACCGAGCTCGCGGCCCTGCTGCCGCGCACGGCCCGCCGCGC
>JAOBWQ010000117.1 GCA_025463425.1 Ilumatobacteraceae bacterium
CCGGGTCAGGAAGATGATCGCCGCGCGCAGGTTGCGCATCAGCCGAACCACTCTCCGAACGTCGGCACCTCCGTGATCCCCGCGCAGGCCATCGCGACCAGCGGCACCGCAGCCATCGCACCGCTGCCCTCGCCGAGGCGCATGTCGAGGTCGAGCAACGGCTGCTTGCCGAGCCGTTCCAGCAGCCGGCGATGGCCGGGCTCGGCCGAGCAGTGGCCGACGAGGCAGTGATCGAGCGCGGTCGGAGCGATCGAGACGAGCGGCATCGCCGACGACGTCACGACGTAGCCGTCGATCAGCACCGGCAGTTGGCGATGACGTGCCGCGACGATGGCTGCAGCCATCGCCACGAGCTCGGCACCACCCACCTCGCGCAGCACATCGAGCGGATCGATGATCCCGGCGATTCGGCCGATGGCCTCACGGACCGCCTCGCGTTTGCGGAGCAAGGCTTCGTCGTCGATGCCCGTGCCGCGTCCGACCCAGGCGGCGACCTCGCCACCGCCGAGCGCTGCTGCAACCGCGGCGGCCGCTGTCGTGTTGCCGATGCCCATCTCGCCGAGCACGAGCAGATCGGCATCGAGTGCATCGACCGCGCGTCGTCCCGCTTCGACCGACTCGTCGAAGCGCGCCGCGGACATCGCCGAGTCGTAGCGGATGTCGGCGGTCGGGCGGCCCACGCCGACGTCGATCGCGTCGACCGTTGCGCCGGCCACGGCAGCGAACGCGCTGATGGTGCTCTTGCCGGCGCGATAGGCGGCCAGCATCGCACCGGTGACATCTGCCGGGTACTTGCTCACACCCGCCGCGGTGACGCCGTGGTCAGCCGCGAAGATCAACGCGCCAGGACGGCGCACCGCCGGGCGCGGGGTCCGCTGCCATCCGGCCGCCCAGGCCGCGACCTCGTCGAAGCGGGCGAGTGCGCCCGCGGGTCGGAGGATGTTCGCGGCGCGCTCGGTGACGGCGTCGTACGACGCCTGGTCCTGCACGGGCAGCGTGGCGAGCGCGTGCCGCAGCCAGGCGGCGCCGGTCCGTTCGGTCATGACAGCAACTCCCATGGATCGTGCAGCGGCAGGGCGCGCCCCGCAACCAAGAACAGCGATCGGTCCGCGGCGGCCGCCCACTGGCGGTTCACCCGGCCGAGCAGATCGCGGTACTGGCGGCCGAGCTCGTTGGCGGGATGGATGCCGAGGCCGACCTCGTTGGAAACCACCACGGTCGGACCGGTCCGTTGCGCGGCGGCATCTGCGGTGGCCGCCGAGTAGTCAGCGACGGCGAGGTCCGACCACTCCTCGAGCATCATGTTCGACACCCAGAGGGTGAGACAGTCGATGATCACGAGGTCGTCGTCGGCGACGTCGGCCAGCGCACGGCGCAGCTCGACCGGTGCCTCCACGGTTGGCCACGCGGGTCGCTCGGCCTGGTGTCGGGAGATGCGTGCCGACATGTCGTCGTCGAAGCGTTGCGCAGTGGCGACGAACGTGACCCCGCCGGTGTGGCGTTCCCCGATCTGCACCGCGAGATCGCTCTTCCCCGACCTCGCCCCGCCGACCAACAGGGTCAGCCGACCCATCAGTAATCGATCCCGCGCTTGGCGCGGATGCCTGAGTTGTAGGCGTGCTTGATCTCACGCATCTCGGTGACGGTGTCGGCGATGTCCTGCAGTTCCTGGCTGGCGTCGCGTCCGGTGACGATCACGTTGACGGTGGGCGGGCGGTCGCGGAGCACGGCGATCACCTCGGCGGCGTCGATCCATCCCCAGTTCATCAGGTAGGTCAGCTCGTCGAGCACGACCAGGTCGTGGGCACCGGCTTGGATCACGCCACGAGCGGTCGCCCAGCTCTGCCGGGCGAGGGCCTTGTCGCTCTCGATGTCGTTCGAGTCCCACGTGAACCCGTGGCCGAGCGCCTGCCAGTCGACGCCGAGCTGCCGGCCGACGGTCTCCTCGCCGACCTTCCAGTCGCCGCTCTTGATGAACTGCAGCACGGCAACCTTCCACCCGCGGGCGACGCCGCGCACCATCACGCCGAACGCGGCCGTGCTCTTGCCCTTGCCGTTGCCGGTGTTGACGACGAGCAACGACTTCGCGCTGCGCAGGCCGTCGGGGCGAGGGTCTTCGAGAGGCGGATCATCGGCAGAGCCGACTGGAGGAGGATGATCGGTCATGGAGCGCAGAGTCTAGGTGGAGGTGCTCTCGCTCTGTCCGGTGCTCACGGAGGGTGCGACGGTCAGCGCATCCACGCGCCGGCGTCGGCGATGCCATCGAGGGCTCAGCGCGGCGCGCCACCGGGGCACCACCACACCGGCCACCAGTGCGAAGGCCAGCGGGTCGAGCACCGAACGGAAGCGTGACTGCTCGCCCAGCTCTCCCGTGACCCCGACCACGAAGCTCCACGCGAGGATGAATGCTCCCGCGATCAGCAGAAGGCCAGCGGTGTCCGTGCGGTGTCCCCGGACGCGCCTGAGCAGGGTCCACAGCGCGGTCAGCACGACCGCAGCGTCGACGACGAAGATGAGCAGCTCGATGGGCACCTTGCCCATCCCGGTGAACAGCGCCCCGTCGCCCCAGCCGTGCTGGGTCAGATGGGTGATGCCGACGTCGACGTGAGCGATCGAGAAGATCGTGTCCATCACGGTCAACACCGGCGACTTCTGCCCACCTTCGAGTCGACCTTCTGTGAACCAACCTCGCGTCGACCACAGCCGGCCTTCCAACCACTTGCCGGGATACCGGATCGCGAGGTGCAGCGCGTCCTGCCCGGCCTGTCGGTAGATCGGCAGGAAGCACTCGAAGTTGAAGTTGGCGACGACCTGAGGGCCGCCCAACGATCTCACCCACTTGCGTCGGGTCGACAGGGCCGTCACCGCGCTCGTGTGGCTCGGACGACAGCGGGGGACGTACGACACGTACTGGTCGTAGGTGTGGAAGGCGCCGACGAGGACAGACCTGGACACGTCCCCGTCTGCGATCGCTCGATCGACCTGTTCCGATGAGAGGAGTGGCAGGATCGACCGCTCGAGGTTCATTCCCGACCAACTGGACAGGGTCGCGTCGCCGAAGACGATCTCGTTCTTGAGCAGCCAGCCGCCGACCAGGACGGTGGGCAGCGCGGCGACGATCATCAGCTGCTGCCACCGGATCCGCTTGCGCCATCGAATGGCGAGCGCGACCAGCAGGATGATCAACCACGCCGGATGGTAGAGGCTGCGCGTCAGCACCAGGATCGTCGCGAACACGGCGCAGATCATCAGTCGACGACCGGCCGTCGACTGACCTCTGGCGAGACACCACATCACGCCGACCACGCACAGGGCCGTCGGCAGCTCGTAGGTCGGGCTGAACGCCATCCGCATGATCGTCGGGTCGGCCGTCGCGAACAACCCGACGGCGAACGCGCACACGGACGAGCGGCCCAATCGCTGCACGAGTGATGTCGTCATGCCGGCCAGGCAGACGCCCACTACGGCCAGGATGATCTGGAGCGAGAGCGCCCGAGGTGCCAGGCTCCAGCGCTCGACGATGCCGACCGTGAGGTTCATCACCGGCGGCTGGGTGTGGAGGTACCAGACGCTCTCGAACGGGTCCGCCCGCAGCAGGTCCAAGGGCAGGGTCTGCCAGCCGTAGTCCAAGAACGTCTTCGAGAACCGCTCACCGGTCGAGCAGAGCGCGACGTAGATCGCCAGCCACGCGACGGAGGTCGCGATCCATGGTCGATCACGGAACGTTCCCCGCACGATGCGCGACCACGTCCCGCGCGTCGGTGGTTCGAGGACGAGCACACTTGCGATCGGCAGAAGGTAGTCCACCCCGAGTGGTTCGCCCGACGGCGGGCGACGTCGTTCTCGAAGGGTCGACTTGCCGCTCGGGCTGGTATCTTCGACACGCCCGGTCCGCCGGGCAGCACAGCTCAGCGAAGTCGGTGAAAACCCGGCGCTGTCCCGCAACGGTGATGCTGCTTCGGCAGACGAGTCCGGTCGCCTGGTCTGTGCCAAACCGTCAAACCCTCGAGGCAAGGGTGGTTCAGGGTTCGTCCCGTGGAATCAGTTCTTGTCCTCCAACTCCCTTGGAGGATGTCACCATGATCACGTTCACCCCTCGGCCCGGACGCACGTCGCGCGCCGTGCGCACGGCACTGTTGATCGGAGTGTCGCTGGCTGCAGTCACTGCCTGCAGCAGTGACTCGAAGTCGACCACGACGACAGCGGCCGCTTCGACCACTGCAGGTCCAGCCACGAGTGCTTCGTCGGCGCCCGCGACGACAGACTCGACGACGGCGACGACCGGCTCGATTGCGACCGATGGCTCGACCGCGACGACAGGCTCGACAACCGGCTCCGCAGCCGACACGACGCCGACCACGAGCGGCGTGCCGTACTCGAGCGGCACCCTGACTCTGCCGGCCAAGCCTGTGGCGATCGTCTCGCTCTCGCCGACGGCGACCGAGGACCTCTTCGCGCTCGGCGCCGGGAGTCAGCTCGTGGCCGTCGACGACCAGTCGAACTACCCGGCCGCAGTGTCGGAACTGCCGGCGACTCTGTCCGGCTACACCCCGAACGTCGAGGCCATCGCAGCGTTCAAGCCCGACCTCGTCGTCATCTCGGATGACACCTCCGGTGTCGCCGAGCAGCTGACCGCGTTGAAGATCCCGGTCTGGACCGGACCCGCTGCGGTGACGCTCGACGACGTGTACACCCAGATCGGCCAGCTCGGCGCGCTGACCGGGCACGGCGGAGAAGCCACCAAGCTCGTCGGCCAGATGCAGACCGACATCGCCAAGGCCCTCGACGGTCTGCCCGACACCGAGGTGCCGCTGACCTACTACCACGAGCTGGACAACACGTTCTTCAGCATCACCTCGAACACGTTCCTCGGCCAGATCTACTCCCTGGCCGGATTGGTCAACATCGCCGATCAGGCCGAGTCGGGCAGCGATTACCCGCAGCTCAACTCCGAGTTCATCATCACCGCCGATCCGCAGCTGATCTTCCTGGCCGACACCAAGTGCTGTGGTGAGTCACCGCAGACGGTCGCGGCTCGCGACGGCTGGCCGGCGATCTCCGCGGTCAAGAACAACTCGGTCATCGCGATGGACGACGACATCGCCTCGCGCTGGGGCCCGCGCATCGTCGACTACGTCAAGGCGGTCGTCGCCGCGGTCGACACCGCGGCGTCGGTCCCGGCCGGCTGAGCGCCCGACCGACCGTGCTTCGCCGGAGCCGTTGGCATCGGGGTCAGTGGTGGATGCCGCTGGCCGTGCTGCTCCTGATCGGCGCGCTCGTGCTCGGCGCGTCGATCGGTCCGGCCGGCCGGATCACCGGTGCCAACTGGCATCTGATCTGGACAGTGCGGATGCCGCGCGTCGTGCTGGCCGCGCTGGTCGGGGCGATGCTGTCCGTCGCCGGCGCCAGCTACCAGGGCGCGTTCGGCAACCCGCTCGCGGATCCGTACCTGCTCGGGGTCGCCGCCGGGTCCGGGCTCGGCGCGACCATCGTGTTCGTGGTCGGGCGGGCCAGCACGAGCGGTTGGTTGATCGATCCGTTGCCGCTGGCGTCGTTCGTCGGCGGCCTCGTTGCGGTGTTCGTCACCTACCTGATCGGTTCAGCGTTCGGCACGACGCGGTCGTCGCTGACGCTCGTGCTGGCGGGCGTGGCGATCACGTCGCTGGCGTCGGCGATCCAGACGTTCGTGCTGTACCGCAACAGTGAGGTCATCCGCGAGGTCTACAGCTGGATCCTCGGCCGGCTCAGCACGGCCAGCTGGCGCGACGTCCGGTTGGTCACGCCGTACATCGTCGGCAGCTGCATCGTGCTGCTGTTGCACCGGCGCCACCTCGACATCCTCCGCGTCGGCGACGAGGAGGCAGCCTCGCTGGGGATGCAGGTCGGCAGGGTGCGGCTGATCGTGGTGGTCGCGGCCACCCTCGGTACCGCCGCCGCAGTGTCGGTCAGCGGGCTGATCGGCTTCGTCGGCATCGTCGTGCCCCACGCCGTGCGGATGATGGCCGGTGCCAGCTACCGCCGCCTGCTGCCGCTGACGATCCTGCTCGGCGCGGCCTTCCTGATCCTCACCGACATCCCCGGCCGGGTCCTGACCCACGGCTCGGAGACACCGATCGGCGTCGTCACCGCGTTCTTCGGCGCGCCGTTCTTCATCATCGTGCTGATGCGCCGGCGGCTGGGCGACGAGGGTTCGCAATGAGCTCGCTGACGATGTCCGGCGTCAGCGTCAGCTACGGCCGGCGCGAGGTGGTGCACGAGTTCACCTGCACGGTGGGACCTGGCGAGTGGGTGTGCCTGATCGGTCCCAACGGAGCCGGCAAGTCATCGATCCTGCGGGCCATCGCCGGTCTGGCCAAGCACACCGGCGAGATCGATGTCGAGGGCTCGCCGCTCGGGTTGCGCAGCCCCCGTCGGCGGGCGCAGTTGATCGCCTACGTCCGCCAATCGCCGATGCTGCCGAGCGACATGTCGGCGTCCGAGTACGTGCTCCTCGGCCGCAACCCGTACGTGAGCTACTTCGGGGCGGAGACGGGCAATGATCACGATCTCGTCCACCGCGTGCTCGAACGCCTCGACATGGCGATGTTCGCCGACCGACCCCTCGGCACGCTGAGCGGCGGCGAGCAGCAACGACTGGTGATCGCCCGTGCGCTCGCCCAGGAAGCCCCGATCCTGCTCCTCGACGAGCCGACCAGCGCGTTGGACATCGGCCATCAGCAGCAGGCGCTCGAGCTGGTCGACAGCCTGCGCCGGGAGCACGGGCTCACGGTCGTGTCGGCGATGCACGACCTCACCCTCGCCGGTCTGTATGCCGATCGGCTCGCGCTGCTCCACGAGGGCCACCTGGTGGTGGCCGGCACGGCGGCGCAAGTGCTCCGCGCGGAAACGTTGGCCGAGTTCTACGGGGTCAGCGTCACCGTCCACAACCAGGCCGACGGCACGGTCGTGGTGGTGCCGCGCCGAACGTCGAGCTAGGAGACCGGTCCCGACAGGTCAGGACGCTGCGGCGGACCGGCGGCTGTCGGCGACGATGCGGTGAACTTCGGAGCCATTCAGCTCGTCGCGCTCGAGCAGGGCGCGAGCGAGGTTGATCAGCGCGACCCGGTTCTCGAGCACCATGCACGCGGCGTGGTCCGCGGCGGCGCCGAGGATCGACTCCACCTTGCGCCGTGACGGCTCGTCGGACACGACCTTGGCGACGAGGTTGCCGGGGATGGCCGCGGCTTCGAGGCTGATCAAGCTGTCGCCCGCACCCAGCTGGCCGACGAGCTGGGCAGCGATGGTGGTGGCCACGGCGAGGTCCGACGCGATGCCGCTGCTGGCTTCCTTGAACTCCTGGATCTCCGCTGCTCGTCCGGCGAGCGCGATCGCGATCAGGTCACGTGCCTCGGACGGCGTGCGGAGGTGCTTCTCGTCGACGTCGGCGTGGGACACCAGGCCGAGCGCGCCGCCGCGGCGCAGGATCGAGGCGATCCGGATCTCGCGGCCGAACAGCGCCGCGGTCAGCGCGTGGCCGGCCTCGTGGATGGCGACGCGGTTGCGCTCGTCCGGGTGGTAGCCGACCTCGTGGGCCAGCCCGACCTCGGTGATCAGCTGGGCCTCGACGATGTCGTCCAGGTTCAACATCCGCCGTCCGTGACGCAGAGCGATGATCAACGCTTCGTCGAGTAGGCGCTCGATCCGCACCGGGGTGTAGCCGGCGGACACGTCGGCCACGATCTCCGCACTGACGTCCTCGGTGTGGCGCTTGCGAAGCAGGTAGAAGTTGGCAATCTCGACGCGGTCGGCGCGAGGCGGCAGATCGAAGTGGATCACCCGATCGAACCGGCCGGGACGCAGCAACGCGGGATCGAGGTCTGCGGCGCGGTTCGTGGCCGCGATCAGCAACACGTTCGCGCTCGGCATCGTCGACCGCTTGATCGTCATGTCGTCGGGCAGCAGGCTGTTGATCCGGTCGATGATCTTGGCGAAGGACTTGTGCCAGCCGGTGGGCAGGTCGAAGCTCTGCATCTGGACGAGGAGCTCGTTGACCACCCCGACGCTGCCCTCTCGAGCACCGCCGGAGCCCATCCCGCTGCGGCTGCCGCCGATCGCGTCGAACTCCTCGATGAACCCGATCGCCCCGCCCTCGGCGCGTGCCGCTTTGCGCATCGCCTTGAAGAACGTGCGCACCTTGCGGTTGGTCTGGCCGAAGAACATCGACTGGAACTCGCTGGCGGACACGAAGAGGAACGGCACGCCGGCCTCGGCAGCCATCGCCTTGGCGAGGTAGGTCTTGCCAGTGCCGGGCGGACCCTCGAACAGGACACCGCGACGCGGCGAACCGCCCAGCTCGTCGGCGAAGGTCTGGTGGTTCAAGAACAGGTTGAGCGTGTCGATGGCCTCACGACGGGTGCCATCGGCGCCGACGACGTCGGCGAGCCGGATCATCGAGTCGGAGGGCCGCAGGAGGGTGTGCGGTGATTTGCCGGCACCGAGGTACGGCAGCAGCGCGAGGAGGCCCATCATGCCGAGCAGCACGACGAGCAGGGTCAGCTCGGGGCTCTCACGGATGATGGTCGGCAAGCCAGGATGCACCGGGTCGCCGCGCAGCTCGCGGTACCAGAACCAGACCAGCGGGATCGCCAGGACCACGCCGATCCGCAACAGCCGGATCTGTCGACGTCGCTCTCGAGCGGCGGTGGCGTCGACGTGGCTGCCGCGAAGCAGGGCCCCATGTTGGAGGTCAGTGATGTCCATCGCCCAGTCCTTGTCCCCGGTGTCCGATCGTGCGGGTGGAGACACTGTAGCGCAGTCTCACGCTCCGTGAGTACCTTTCACGGAGAGTGAACTCTCAAGTGCGTGGTGCTCTTTCCTTGACGTTCACGTGGTGACTGCGGCCAGCACGTCGACCTCGCCCAAAGCGTGCAGCTGCAACATCCAACCACGGCTGCGCACGGTGCGGATCGCGTCCGGGCCGAGCACGCGGCGGACGCCGACGAGGATCGAATCGCAGCGCCGCTCGCTCAGGTTCTCGACGCCGATCCGTCGGGCGAGCTCGCGGCGGCTGACCACCTTCCCGGCGTCTTCGGCCAGGGCGAGGAGAACAGCCCGCTCTTGCGTGCCCAAATGCCCGAGGGGGTCGGTGGCATTTGAACCGGGGGTCACAAGAGCGGGGCTGAACACTGGAGATGACCGTAGATCTCGCCAGTTTCTCGCGTGTTCGACCTGTGTGAACGGCGTGTGAACCGACGCGCGACGGCTCTGCTGACGGCGCGACGACGGCGCGAGGATGTCGCGGAGGGCCGCTCTCTCCGGCGGCACTTGCTCCTCTCACGCCGTCGCGGTCACACTTTCCGGATGGACCTGAGCTACTCCGCCGCCGACGAGACCTTCCGCAAGGAGATCCGCACGTGGCTGGAAGAGCACCTGCCCGCCGGCTGGTTCGAGCCGGGCTTCGAGATGTCCGCGAGCGACCGCAAGGCCTTCAACGAGGCGTGGCCGTCGACACTGTTCGACGGCGGCTGGATCTGCGCGACCTGGCCGGTGGAGTACGGCGGCAAAGGCCTGACCACGATGCAGGGTGTCGTGCTGACCGAGGAGTTCGCGCGGGCGAAGGCACCCTTGCGCGCCGACTTCTTCGGCGACACCCTCGTCGGCCCGACCATCCTCCAGTGGGGCACCGAGGAGCAGAAGAAGGAGTTCCTGCCGAAGATCCTCAACGGCACGATGAGCTGGTGCCAGGGATTCAGCGAACCGAACTCGGGCTCGGACCTCGCCAGCTTGAAGACCTCGGCGATCCTCGACGGCGACGAGTGGATCATCAACGGACAGAAGGTGTGGACGACCCAGGGCCATCACGCCAACTACTGCTTCCTGCTCACCCGCACCGACCCGGACGCGCCGAAGCACAAGGGCATCTCCTACCTCCTGGTGCCGATGAACCAGCCCGGCATCGAGGTGCGCGGCATCACCCAGCCCGACGGCACGGCCGAGTTCTGCGAGGTCTTCTTCGACAACGCCCGCTGCCCGAAGGACAACGTCGTCGGCGGCGTCAACAACGGTTGGAAGGTCGCCAACTCCACGCTTGCGTTCGAGCGCGGGATGAGCGCCACCACCGGGTACCGCCGTTTCGAGGAGGAGTACCGCCTGATGGTCGCCGCGGCGACTGAACGCGGCGTGATCGACGACCCGTCGATCCGTCAGCGGCTGGCGATCTACTACAGCAAGATCCAGATCCTGAAGATCAACGGCCTCCGGTCGCTCAGTGCGACGCTCAACAACAGCCGCGACGCGGGCGTCGCCGCGCTCGGCGCGACCAACAAGATGTTCTGGTCGGAGATGCACCAGCGGGCGATGGAGCTGACGCTCGACATCTTCGGCGCCGACTCGATGCTGATCAGCACCGGTCCCGAGGCCGGGTCCTGGCCCGGCACCGGCCGCGACCGTCGGCGCGAGACCTACCCGACCACGGCGATGATGAGCGCCTTCTTCTTCAGCCGCAGCGAGACGATCTGGGGCGGCACCAGCCAGATCCAGCGCAACATCGTCGGCGAGCGCGTGTTGGGCCTCCCCAAGGAGCCCCAGCCCGGCTGACCGCCCAACCGTCAGCGGCATGGCCGAACGGGTCTGTTCACAGGGACGCAACACGTACGACCCGCTGAGGTGCGACAATGTTCGGAGTGACTGTCACCGAGATGCGCGTCCATGCTGGGGCCTACGACGAACTGCTGCTGGCCGACGGTTCGGCGCGGCCGCATGCCGAGGTGCTGGTCGACACGTTGCGCAGGTTGGGGGTCGACGAGCT
>JAOBWQ010000108.1 GCA_025463425.1 Ilumatobacteraceae bacterium
CGCTCGCCAGCGTGCTCGGCTTCCTCGTCGGTCTCGGCCAATTCGCCGCGCCGGTCGTGCTCGTCCTCATCGGCGTCGCGCTCATCCGCAGCGGCAAGAGCCAGCACCGCTTCCGGCTGATCGCCGGATGGGGGGCGATCGGCTTCGCCGCGCTCGGGCTGCTCCACGTGGTCCGCGCCAACAAGGCCGGGGTCACGGGCAATGGCGACATCCTCAAGCGTGCCGGCGGGTTCTTCGGCTCGATCATCGCAGTGCCGCTGAGCTCGCTGATCGGCTCGGTCGGTGCCGTCGTGCTGCTGATCGCGATCGGCGTCGGCGGCGTGATGCTGATCTCGAACATGAGCGTGCGCGCCCTCCTCGATGCGATCAGCCACGGCGGGGGAGCGCTCGTCGCGCTGGTGATGCCCGTTGGCCGCGCGGCGCGCCGGGCCGTCGGCGACATGTCGACGTTGTCGAGCGAGCGCACCGGCCCGCTCGGTTCCGGGCCGGCACCGCAGATCTACGACGCCGATGCCGAGGAGATCGATGATCCACCGCCGGCTCCGGTGCGCGTGCCGAAGGCGAAGAAGTCGGCGGCGCCGGCGCCCGACCCCTTGCTGGCGACGTTCTCACTGCCCGCCGAGCAAGCGGAGCTGCCACTCGGCCCGGGCGCGCAGAAGGGACAATGGGTCCTGCCGCCGGCGTCGTTCCTCAACCGCTCCGGCACGCAGACCATCGACAAGGCCGAGGTCGAGTCCCGCGGCAGAACCCTGGTCGACTCGCTCAACTCGCATGGCGTCGAGGTTCGGCTGGTCGGGATGACGGTCGGCCCGACCGTCACTCGGTACGAGCTCGAGCTCGGCGCCGGCGTCAAGGTGGCCCGCGTCACCAGCCTGAACCGCGACATCGCCTACGCGATGGCGGCGGTCGACGTGCGCATCCTGGCCCCGATCCCCGGCCGCTCGGCGATCGGCATCGAGGTCCCCAACCACACCCGGCAGCTGGTCTCGCTCGGCGACATCATGACCTCGCCGGAGGCCAAGGTCGCGTCGCACCCGCTCGACGTCGCGGTCGGCAAGGACATCGCCGGCCGCTCGGTGTTCCTCAACCTGGCCACCACCCCACACCTCCTGATCGCCGGTGCCACCGGCGCCGGCAAGTCGAGCGGCATCAACTGCGTGATCACGTCACTGCTGATGCGGTCCACGCCCGACGTCGTCAAGTTGATCCTCATCGACCCCAAGCAGGTCGAGATGGGCCAGTACGCGAAGCTGCCGCACCTGCTCACCCAGCCCGTCACCAACCCGAAGACGGCAGCGAACGCGCTGCAGTGGGCGGTGTCGGAGATGAACCGCCGCTACGTCGTGCTGGCCGAAGTCGGCTTCCGCGACATCACCGGGTACAACGGCGCGTTCGACCGTGGCGAGCTCGTCCCCGAGCCGCTGTCCGGCCTGGACCCTGACCTGCCCGTGGTGCAGCCGGAGCGGATGCCGTACATCGTCGTCGTCGTCGACGAGCTCAACGACCTGATGATGACCGCGGCGCGCGACGTGGAGGAGAGCATCACCCTCATCGCCCAGAAGGCGCGCGCCGTCGGCATCCACCTGATCATCGCCACCCAGCGCCCGAGCGTGAACGTCATCACCGGCGTGATCAAGGCCAACGTGCCGGCGCGGATGGCCTTCGCCGTCAGCAGCCTCACGGACAGCCGGGTCATCCTCGACCAGCCGGGGGCGGAGAAGCTGGTCGGCAAGGGCGACATGTTGCTGCTGCCCGGCAACTCCAACGTCGCCCAACGCATCCAGGGTTCGTTCGTCAGCGAGGAAGAGGTCCGCAAGGTCGTCGGTCACTGGCGTCGTCAGGCCCCGGAGGTCACCTACGTGCCCGGCGTCGAGGGCGACGACGACAACGGAGGCCACAGCCTCTTCCCCGGCGGCAGCAGCAGCGGGAGCGGATCCGGATCCGGCAGCGGCGACGACGATGACGACGACCTGATGCGTCAGGCGATGGAGCTCGTCGTGCGCAGCCAGCTCGGCTCGACATCGATGCTGCAGCGCAAGCTGAAGGTCGGCTTCGCCCGCGCCGGTCGGATCATGGACCTCCTCGAGCAGGGTGGCATCGTCGGACCGAGCGAGGGATCCAAGGCACGCTCGGTGCTGATGACGGTCGAGGAGTTCGAGCTGATGCAGGACCGTCGCGACGAGGACGAGCGCTGACCGCCTGACCCTCGCGCCGTCGCGCGGATCGCCGTGACGGGCCGGATCCCGGAGCCGATCTCGGGCCGTGTACGGTGCGGCCAGCACAACGCAGGGGGGTCTGCCATGTCGGAGTTGGAACTGGTCGAGGTCACATCGGGGCTGCGCTTTCCCGAGGGACCGATCGCGATGCCCGACGGGTCGGTGATCCTGGTCGAGATGTTCGGGCCGCGCATCACGCGGGTTCTTCCCGACGGCACCAAGCAGACCGTCGCCGAGATCGAGGGCGGTCCCAACGGGCTCGCCGTCGGACCCGACGGTGCGCTGTACCTGTGCAACAACGGCGGTTGCTTCACGCCCGTCGACCTCGGCGAGTGGCTGCTACCCGGCCCGTTCGATCCGGCGCGATACATCGGTGGGCGGATCCAGCGCGTCGACATCGAGACGGGCGCGGTCACTGACCTCTACACCGAGTGCGACGGGCATCCGCTGCGCGCCCCGAACGACATCGTCTTCGATGCCGACGGTGGGATGTGGTTCACCGATCATGGCGTGCGCAACGAGGGTGCGCGCACGACTGACCTCTGCGGCATCTACTACGCCTTGGCCGACGGTTCGAAGATCACTGAGGTCGTCTATCCCACCGAGGCACCGAACGGCATCGGTCTGTCACCCGACGGGACGCGCATCTACTGGGCGGAGACCTACACCGGCCGGGTCTACCAACGGGTGATCACCGCCCCCGGAGTGGTGACCGCGGCGACGCCGCTCGATCCCTCACTGCTGGCCGGGTTGCCGGACATGCAGCTGCTCGACTCGCTGGGTGTCGATGGCGAGGGCAACGTCTGCGTGGCCACGTTGTCCAACGGCGGGATCACGGTGATCTCGCCGGACGGCTCGAGCATCGTCCACCACCCGACCGGTGATCCGTTGACGACCAACATCTGCTTCGGCGACGACGACGGCAGCGGCGAGTACCGCACGGCGTACATCACGTGCTCCGGGTCGGGCAAGCTGTTCAAGACGCGGTGGCCATCGCGTGGTCTGCGCCTCAACTTCCTCTGACGGCCTCGGCCTCGGCCGAGTGGGACCGGACGGTGCCGTGACGACACCGGGCAGGCGGGTACCAGTGGGTAACCAACCGGCATTCTGGGACTGTCGGTAGGCTCCGTGGTCGTGGCAAAACGGTTCTACATCGAGACGCTGGGTTGCCCCAAGAACCAGGTGGACTCCGACAAGCTGGTCGGCACCTTGCTCGCCGATGGCATGACGTCGACCGAAGATCCGGCCCTGGCCGATCTCGTCGTCGTCAACACCTGCGCGTTCATCGGTGAGGCCCGGCAGGAATCGATCGAGACGATCCTCTCGCTCGAAGGCCAGCGCAGCCCCGGCTCGCGCCTGGTCGTCACCGGCTGCATGGCCGAGCGCTACGGCGATGAACTGGCCGCGGCGCTGCCCGAGGTCGATCAGGTGGCCGGGTTCGGTGTGTCGGTCAACGTGTTCGCCCAACCCAAGCGCAAGCTGATCCCGGTCGGCTCGGCGCCGATCCCCACCCTCGATCTGCTCAACCTGCCCCGCCCGAAGTCGACGTCGCCGTGGGCGTACGTGAAGATCGCCGAGGGTTGCGACCGCTCGTGCGGGTTCTGCGCGATCCCGTCGTTCCGGGGCCCGCAACGCAGCCGCGACGTCAGCTCGATCCTTGGTGAGGTCGAGCAACTGCAGGCTCGCGAGATCGTCCTCATCGCGCAGGATCTCGCCAGCTACGGCAAGGATCGTCCCGATGTGCTCGGCGCGGGCTCGATCGTGCCGCTCGTGCGCGCCGTCAGCGCCGTCACCGATTGGGTTCGCCTGCTGTACCTCTACCCGAGCGATCTCACCGACGAGCTGATCGACGCGATCTGTGACACGGGCGTGCCGTACTTCGATCTCTCCTTGCAGCACGTCAGCAAGCCGTTGCTGCGGCGGATGCGTCGGTGGGGCGATGGCGGCCGGTTCCTGCGGAGGATCGGCGACATCCGTCAGCGTGAACCGCAGGCTGCCTTCCGCAGCAACTTCATCGTCGGCTACCCGGGCGAGACCGAGGAGGACCACGATCAGCTGCTCGACTTCGTCGAGTCGGCCCAGCTCGACTGGTGCGGCTTCTTCGCCTACAGCCCCGAAGAAGGCACGTATGCAATGGGCCTCGACGGGCTGGTCGACGCCAGCTTGATGCACGATCGGCTCGCTGAGCTGCGCGAGCTGCAGGACTCGATCACGGCCGCACGCCGGGATGCGCTGATCGGTGAGACGCTCACCGTGCTGGTCGACGAGCAGGGGGTCGGTCGCAGCCATCACGAAGCGCCCGAGATCGACGGCGTGATCCACGTTCCCGATCACCTCGTGGTCGGCGAGTTCCACGAGATCTCGGTGGTCAATGCGCTCGGCCCCGATCTCGTCGCCGCGGGTGCGGCGCAGGTGGACTGATGCCGGTCGACCCGAGCGCCGTCGCCACGTGGGCCAACCTGGTCACGATTGCGCGGATGTTCATCTCGCCGGTGATGTTCCTGGTGATCCCCGACAACGGTCGCGGTAGCTGGGTCGCTGTGGTGGTCTGGTTCTTCCTGTGCGCGAGCGACGGCATCGACGGCTTCCTCGCCCGACGCCATGGCAGCACGACGTTCGGGGCGTTCGTCGATCCGTTGGCCGACAAGTTCCTCGTGTTGGTCGCGATGATGACGCTCATCGACCACAAGGTGTTCTGGTGGCTGCCGGTGGCGATCATCTTCGCTCGCGAGCTGGCGATGAGCCTCTACCGCGTGGCCGTCGGAGCGAAGGGGATCAGCGTGCCGGCCAGCATGGCCGCCAAGATCAAGACGCTCACCCAGCAGTTCGCCGTGGCGTTCGCAATCGCGCCGTTGACCGCGCTCGATGCGACGTGGCTGTGGAAGGGCTTGCTGTGGCTGTCGGTGGTGCTCGCGCTGGGCAGCTTCGGCCAGTACATGTGGAAGGCGCATCGGTACAACGAGGTGGAGCGGATGGCCCATGCGAGTTGACGTTGTTGCGGTCGGCACAGAGCTGCTGCTCGGCCAGATCGTCGACACCAACTCGTCGTGGATCGGCGAGCAGTTGGCCGCGCACGGGTTCGATTCGCTGCTGCAGATCAAGGTCGGCGACAACCTCGGCCGGGTCGAAACCGCCTTTCGTGGCGCCCTCGCAGCGGCCGACGCAGTCATCGTCTGTGGAGGCCTCGGACCAACGCACGATGACCTGACCCGCGACGCCATCGCCCGGGTGATGGGGGTCGAGCTGGAGATGCACGACGACATCGCCGACCGGATCCGGGAGATGTTCAGCGCTCGCGGTCGGTACTTCGCCGAGAACAACCTTCGCCAGGCGCAGGTGCCGGCGGGTGCCGAGGTGATCGTCCAGACCCGTGGCACGGCGCCGGGGCTGATCTGCCCGGTCACCATCGACGGAGTCGAGAAGGTCCTCTACGCCGTGCCCGGCGTGCCGCACGAGATGAAGGAGATGGTCGAGCGGGCGATCCTGCCCGACCTGCACGCGCGCAGCGGCGAGGTAGCCGTCATCGCCAGCCGGACGCTGCGCACGTGGGGGGACAGTGAGAGTGGCCTCAACGAGAAGCTCGACCCGATCATCGCCGAGCTCGACACGGCCGGCAACCCGACCCTGGCCTTCCTGGCCAGTGGCTGGGAGGGGCTGAAGATCCGCCTGACGGCCAAGGCCGAGACGGCAGCGGAGGTGGACGCACTGCTCGAGCACTGGTCGGCTCGTGTGCAGGAGGTCGTCGGTCAGCACGTGTTCGGCTTCGACGACGACACGATGGAGTCCGTCGTGCTCGACATGTTCCGCACGCGGGGCCTCACCCTCGGCCTCGCCGAATCGGTGACCGGGGGATTGGTGGCCGGGCGGCTGACCGCCATCTCCGGGGCCAGCGACGTGCTGCGCGGCGCCGTCGTGTCGTACGCCAGCGAGGTCAAGTTCGAGGTGCTCGGCGTCGCTCCTGGCCCGGTGGTCAGCGAGACGGCCGCCGCCGAGATGGCCGTGGGTGCTCGGCGAGTGCTGGGCGCGGACGTCGGACTCGCCCTCACCGGCGTTGCCGGCCCCACCGAGCAGGATGGCATGCCGGTCGGCACGCTCTGCGTCGGCCTCGCCATTGGCGACGATGTCCTGACCACCACAATGCGGCTGCCCGGCCAGCGCGAGCAGATGCGCCAGATGAGTGTGATCAACGCGCTCGACTACCTGCGCCGCCAGCTCATCGCCCGCCAATGACGGGCTCACGCGGCGAGTGATTCGCGGACGAAGATCGACTTCCCGGTGCGACAGACGACGGTGCCGATCGGATGGTCTTTCGCTGCTCGGATGATCGCGTACGTGTGGTCCATGATCAGCGTGTACTGCGCACTCGTGCTCAGGCCGTCGAACCGGCCCGTTCTGCGGAGGAAGTCGAGCACGGAGTTGCTGAGTAGATGCTCGTCGATGTGGGCGAGGTCGGCGACAATCGCAGTCGTGGTGCCGTGTGCGCTGCCGAGACCGGTGAAGCCGCGAGCGCAACCACACAGCCGGTCCCGGCACGGAGGTATGGCTGGTGTGACGAGCTCGCCTTCCACCGTGGCGCAGTAGTCGCCGATGTCATCGCCTTGGGTGATGTGGGTCGCTACCAGAACCTTCATGCTTGTCTCCTGTCGTCGAGAGTCGATGAAGCGACATCATGACGAAGGGGTGCGCGGTCGTCGTCAACCCACGGCTGAGCTGCCAGACTTGTCGGTACACACGCCCTTGTAGCTCAGCTGGATAGAGCACCGGACTTCTAATCCGACGGTCGCACGTTCGAATCGTGCCGGGGGCGCCAGAAAAGACCAGCTCAGCGCCTATGTCTGAATAGTCAATGTGAGACGCTCTTGACAATCCGTGGGACGCGTGGGACGGTTGCTCCATGGCGATCGAGACATTGCCCTCCGGAAAGCTCCGCGCCGTGGTCCGTCACGGGGGTCGGAAGATGGCCAGCAAGGCCGTCAAAACTCGCGCCGAGGCGAAGGTTCTCGAGGCCGAACTGATGATGGAGATGGCCGCCGAGCCGGACCGCGGACAGCACACCGTGCGCGAGATCATCGAGGGTTTCACCGGCAGCGTTCGCCTGCGTGGCTCGGCCGCATCCGCCGACTACTACGAGCAGGCCGCGCGCTTGGCGCCCGACTGGTTCCTCGATCGCGATGTCAGCACGGTCGACGTGTACGTGGTCGACGTGTTGTACAAGCGGATGATCGGCGACGGCATGACGCCGAGCAACGTCGTCAAGTTCAATCGGGTGTTGTCGGCCGCTTGCTCGCGGGCGTTGAAGTATTCGTGGATCTCGAGCAACCCGTGCAAGGGGGCCTCCAAGCCACGCACGCACACGCCGGAGATCACGCCACCGACCGTCGAGCAGGTCCAGGCACTCATCAGCGAGGCCGTGTTCGCCAACGAAGACCTCGCCGTTGCGTTGCGTGTGTCTGCGCAGACCGGCGTGCGTCGTGGCGAGCTCGTCGCGCTCAAGTGGTCGGACCTCGCTAGTGACCGTCTCAGCATCCGGCGCTCGATGGTCGAGTCCCAGGGAGAGATCTTGATCAGCGACACCAAGACGCATTCCCGCGGCCATCGGACGATCTCGCTCGACGCCAAGACGGTCGCACAGTTGGAGACGTTGCGGGTCAAGCAGACCGCGATCGCCGAGGATCATCTGCTGCCCGCACCGGTGTGGATGTTCTCCCACGACGCGGGCGTGACTGCGTGGCGCCCCGAGTACATGACGACGGCTTTCCAGCGTCTCAACAAGACGCTCAAGTTCGCGGTCCGGCTTCACGACCTTCGCCACTTCCACGCGACTCAGCTCCTCTCCGCCGGCGTCGACGTCACGACCGTGTCCCGACGCCTCGGCCACGCCAAGGTGTCGATGACGCTCGACACCTACTCGCACTGGCTGCCGAGTCGCGACCGTGATGCCGCGGACGTGATGGGCGCATTGCTCTGACCGTCACCGGTTGAAGGTGTTCTCCTCTGCACGCTCGACGGCGCGGATCGAGAACACCCACCGACCGGCACCGGGGATGATCGGCAACACCGGCGACGATCCGTTGCGGACGGCGCGCTTGATTGACTCGGAGTGAATGCCCCAACGGGCTGCCAGCTCCTCGGTCGTCAGCGTGAGCCGTTCGGTCGTCCCCGTGGCGTCGAGCGGCCGGGCCGATGCGGCCCTCTGACGGATGTGCTGAAGCGATCGGACGGTGCTCACCTGCTCAGAGTCGCAATTGCAGCACACTCGACCACACACCGAACCACACACTCGACCACTCACCCCGTCGATGAGTGTGTTGTTGATCGGACGAGACGGCACACACTCGGTGGCGGCGTCACTATCGACGGCGTGACCGCTTGTCCGCCTGTCGCCGCTGGGCGCGGTTCGGCTGCTGGGTTTGAGGTGTGTCAGCCGCTGTGGTCGTCGAAGCCTCGACGGTCGCCTGGGCCGCTGGCCGATCGGCCCGATCCGGCGTGTCGCCTGCACGGTCTTCGACGATTGCCCGAAGCCGTTCGTTCTCGCTGGCAAGCCAACCGAACCGCGCCTGCTGGTTCTCCAGCTCTCGACGTATCGCTTTCAGCTGTCGCTCGAGCGACCTGATCGTGGCCCGTTGTTGCGTCACGGTTTCGGCGAGCACGCTCGCCTGCGCCCAAGCGGCGGCGTTCTCGTCACTGTGCGCCAGCAGCACGGGCACGGTCGCCGGCTCGTCATCGCCACGTCCTCGAGCACGAAACGCTCGCACACGGTCCGCATCCGACGCCCACTTCCTCGGTCGTCCACCCTTGCCAGGCACGGTGATCGCGCCACCGTAACGGAACGCAACGGAACGTGCACCCAACGGGTAATACTCTGTGCAAGTACCCACTCACTCGCCGCTCTTGGACGTGAGTGTGCTCCCCGACCACAATCGCCGACAACACCCATCCGGACGCGCGAGTACCCCCACGACGTCGAGCGTCGTGGAGCACAGGCGGGGGACTGCGACCCAGAACGGTTGCCGGCATCCTCGGCACCGGTCGACGTGTGCGCCGTTCGTACCCGCACCCAGTCGGCGACATCGAGCGCAACATCCCCCGATGCTGGTGGGCGTTGTGCCGGTCTTGTCGGCGGCAGCGTGACGTCCTTTCACGCAGCGCGCGATGTTCGGTAGGTTCGATCCTGATGGCATCGACGGGCACCCTCACTCGCGGTGACCGAAGCGCGTGCATCTGCGGGGGCGAACGTCTGGTCTGCCAGGGTCCCAAGCTGGGGCCGTACTGGAGGCACATCGGCAGCAACGATTGCCGGTTCGCGCCCAAACCGATGACACCGTGGCATCGCGCCTGGCAGGCGCACTGCGAACGCCCCGGTTGGCTCACCGAAATGGCGGTCCAAGACGCATCTGGCGAGCTACACATCGCCGACGCCGTCAGCGCCGGCGGTCAAGTTATTGAGTTCCAGCACTCACAGATCGACCCGGTCGAGGTATCGCTCCGCAACCGCGCACACCACCCATTGGTATGGATGATCGACGCCACCACCGCCCCGACCCGCATGTCCGCTGCGCCAGATGCGGGCACGCTGTCATGGGATGCGGTCCCGGGCTGGGTGCTCGCACTCTCTCAGAGCTCGAGGTGGGTCGTCGCCGACCTCGGTGACCGGAGTGTCCGGTTGAAGAACCCCGTCATAGCCGCATCGGTCTGCCGCTTCGACGCCGTCACCCTGAGCGCGACGCGCATCGGAGACAGCGGCGACGAGTACCGCGCCCGACTCCTCGACGTGTTCGACCTATTCGTCGAGCACTGGGATCAAGGCGAGTTCCTCGAATGGGCACTCAACGACGACTGTGAGACGACCGGCTACCTCGTGGGCAAAGGCACGACCCCGACGCACGCCGTGATCTGGATCCGCGGATCCGGATCCGTCGACGACCTCGTCGAGGTCCATCAGCGTGCCGACGCCGTCGGCTGGGTGTTGCCTGCGGACGTGTTCGAAACGCACCACGGATCATGGCTGTCGGCTCGCGCCCGCCGTCACCTCGCCTATCAGAGCGTCGAGCACTGGTTCGAGCGCTCCTACGCACGCAAGGTCGTCGATGACGCCGGCATCCCGGCAGGTCCCGCCGCAGAGTGGTGCAACATGGGCAGGCAACCCGAGATGCTGATCGAAGCGCAGCGGGAACTGCGCGCACTCGGCAGCGGGCTCGACGTGGTGTGGAGGCAGCACAAGAGTGGTGCCGATGCCGCATGGCAAGAACTCAAGACGATCTCGACGCGGGCGACACGCGAGGGTCTGGCTCCCACCGCCAGGAACGGCCTCGTGCGTGAGTGGGTCACGAAATGGATCATCGTCCCTCCATACAGGTGACCCCCCGGGAAAGCGCCAGAAGGAAGTATGACAATGGTCGTTGAAAATACACGTCCAATGTCATAGTTTTCTTCTCGTGGACATCGACCAGCTCAGCCCGATCGCCGACCTTCTCCTCTTTGGCGGATCGCGGACCGGTGACTACAGCCGACGATTCCACGACGAGTTCGGCCAGCCGCCATCTGCCGCGGCCAAAACCCACCACCTCCGGTCGATCGTGCAGGCCCGCGCATCGGCGGCCGTGGGCTACAAGCTCAACCCGCGCTACAGCGAGCAAGGCCGTGTCGAAATCGAAGACCTCGCCAGCGATCGCCGATACTTGCTCCGCAGCCATGGTGCGCTGTCGATAGAGCAGGCCAAGAACAGCAACGCGCTGTTCGACTCGACGGAGTACATCGTCAGTGACGTCATCATGGTCCCGTTTCGCTTCCAGGCGGCCGGACTCGACCTATCGGTTGTGGCGACGAAACACGCCGCGGGCCGGTTCCGTCTCGAGCCGACCGGTCCGGTCACGTTCATCGGCACTTGGCCCTACACGACGCTCGACGGACCGTTCGGCCAGGGCGCTGCCGACACGTTCGACGATCTCTTCGACATCGAAGACTTCGGCCTCGGTGGAGAATGAATCGGCTCGTCGCCTATCGGTCGATCGAAGGACTCAGCCAAAGCGAACTCGGCGAGATGCTCGGGGTCTCCATACAGACGATCTCGAACTTCGAAAGCGGACGCCGCCCGTTCAAAGGTGATCTCACCAAGCTCGGTTACGCCCCAGAACGCTTCGATATCCCCGACATGTCCGAGCCGCTGCACCGCCAGCGCGCCTCGACGCCCGTCTCATCGCGCAAACGGGCCCAAGAGCTGCTGCGCCTCGCCGGCGAAGTGTTCATCGAACTGCGTGACCGGACACCTCGAACACCGATGTTCGACCTCGACCGGTACCCGACTCCGACGACGCTGGACGAGATCGAGGACGACGCGATCGATGTGCGCTACTCGCTTCAGCACGAGAAGGCGGGACCAATCCACAACTTCACCGCGACGGTCGAACGGGCCGGTGTCTGCATCGTGCCGATCGCGGGGCTCGACGGCATGGACGGATTGTCCTCATGGGTTGACGGTGTCCCCGTCATCGGTGTCAATCCGGGCGTGCCCGGCGACCGTTTCCGCTTGACCGTCGGCCACGAGCTCGCTCATCTGATGTTGCACACCCGTAAAACGGACAACACCGAGCATGAAGCCAACCGGTTCGCTGCAGCGTTACTGTTCCCGCGCGACGACTTCGATGCGGCAATGCCTGCACGTCCGACGCTTCGAGACTTCGTCGGTCTTAAGAAGAGTTGGGGAGTGTCAGTCGCGGCGCTCGTGTATAGGGCGCACGAACTCGGTCACCTCAATGACGAGCGCTACCGGTCGCTGCAGATTCAGATGTCGACGTGGCGCCGGAACGAACCAGGCAAGTTCGAACCGGTGCACGGTCAGCTGTTCGCCAAGCTCGTCGAGGGCAACGGCGGCGTCGACTCCGTGGCCGGAGCAATCGGGGTTCGACGCAAGCACCTCGCCGAGCTCGTCAATTGGAGCCATCTCCGGCTTCGCTGAGCGGGCCCACGCTTGACCTCGCGCTCCGGAGTCCTCTCAGCGAGCGAGGCCATTGGTCTGGGCCGCGATCGTCGAAATTTTGTCAGCCGTCACTCGCCGGCGTCACGGTGGCCGGCGGCGGCTCCACTTGGAGATGATCAGACTGATCAGTCCTTATTCAACGGTTGAGAACCATAGGTCTGATGAATACCTAAGTCACGCCGATGGCCTTGTTGCGTTCGGCCCCTGTTGCCGAAATGCGGGTTAAATCGGTAGAACCACGACCCGCGGAGTGTGACTGGGCATCAGGTCGACTGAGACGCCGTCCAGATCGGTGAGCGCACCGATGAGTTTGACGGCCATGCGTGTGCTCATCGGACGAGATTCGCACCGAACGCGGTAGCGCACCACCGCTTCGCGGAGCGACTCCGCCAAGCTTGCTAGCTCGGGTGAGCCAGACGACGATTGCGACGCACGATCCTGCTCGGCCATCGATGGCGAGACGAAGTCGCGACCGAACACACATCGAACGGCACCCGATGATTCAACCAGCATTCCAATAACGCGAATGCCGTCCGGGTTCTCAAGTTCACGTGAGAGTGCAGCGGTGATGTCTGCTTCGTGACGGAGCATCTTTGGACCGACGTAGCTCGACCGACCTTCCTTGGTTATGGAATCGACGGCGGTAGCTACAAGTCCATGGATCGCAGCGAGGACTTCAGGGTCGAGTATTTCGTCGACTCCACGCCGCGGCACGTTCGCATTCGGATCTCCGTCCGAGAACCTCGGATGCTCCGGAGCCAGAAATATTCTGACGCCTTTCCGTCCATCCGACTGGGCTACGCCGCTCTCGGTTCTGAGATCTTCAAAGTTTGATTGCACAAATTGATGAACAAACTTTCGCTGCTCTGGGTGCAATGGTGGAGTTTCACCACCCTCCTTCGTTTCAAGGACGCGCCGGGCCCGTTCAGTAGCATCCGCCGACAGCTCGCTGATTTCAGAAGTGCCCAATCGCACGCCGAGAAGAGTCTTGACATGACTTTGGCTGAGGTTGAGAGCATGACGGTAGAGCGTTGGAACCTCAAAAGATCCTACGAACGGCTCATCCAGCATCCCCAGATAGCTTAGAAGACTCAACTGCCGATCTGCATCGGGACCGTCTATCTCTACCCCGAGAAGCTCGGTGAGTTGGGCTTTGGTCAAGCGGTAGGCGGTACCTTTAAGTTTGTCAAGAATCGGACGTACCTCCGGATGCTCCGCGAGTACCGTGTCCTGTAGACGAACTCGGCTTAGCTCTCTAGCACCACTTATCCAACTGTCCTCGGTGATCAGGCGTGTTTCTCCGAGCCTGAAGCTTCGATCCGCAACGTCATCGTGACGGAGTTGTAGGGTGCGTGCCTCGCCGAGAAGCCGGACAACGTTCCTTGGATTCGGGAGTCCAGATGCATCTGTAGTCACGTCAAGTAGCCATGACATGGCAGGTCGGCCGGAAATCTCCGAAGGAATCAAACGCGCTGTGACCCGGCGCTGGCCTTCTCGCGTCGAAAGCTCATTCGCGCGGATGGCAAGCCCACGTCTTACATTCTCACTCTTCGCGAGTCGCTTCGCTATCAGTGCCGTGACAGACTCTGCACTCCAGTGAAGTGAGATGGGACGTAGATGCGTTGCGTTGACAAAGCCGCGATCTCCCGAGACCCGATCCATGACATCGCTACGCAAGAACAGTTTGATTCCAAGTGTGTCTCCGAATGAGTTGAGGTCGATCTTGGTTCGGAGGAGCCCTCGGAGTACCTCGGCTTCAAGGGGCGGGTTGTCGTAGAATGCTTCATCCAACCGATCTACAACGATCCAGGCGCGTCGCCGCAGAGATGTGTAGGCGGCCTCGCAGGCGAAGAAGAGTCGCTCGAAATCCACAGGTTTTAAAAGTGCAGCGGTGGCCTTTCGGGATATTTTTGCGCCGGCAGACACCGGACCGGTGTCGACGCCGATATTCGCCTCTACATCGGTGGTTTCCAGAAAATGGCTGACCCTCTCCAGTACCGCTCCAAATACCCCAGTGGGCGAAGGGTCTTCTGCCAAGATCCCGCCAGAACGCAGAAGTTCGGTTACCTCATCGACCGCGCGATTTGAGGTCTCACCGTATGTAGCACTTACATGATTGGCGAGAAGCGCAGCAAGATACGCCAACCAGATAATTGAGAACTCTCGATCGCTTGGGATACGACCACCGGTTCCATGATTTAGCTCCCGGAAGATTATTGATCCGTGCACGTTGAAGGCCGGGACGACGTCTACATACCGCAACTGAGGTATTTCGACATCCGCATTTGAGAGCTGCTTAAAGATGGCAGTCTTGCCGCTACCCTTGGGGCCCAGGACAACATCGTATCGGTCCGCAAGGATATCAAGGTAGTCGCTTGTGTTCACAAAGAAGTCAGCCAGACTTTTATCAGTCTCAGCCACGTCGGAACCAAAATCAATGTTAGATAGTAGTCGCCGAGTTCTGCTCAGTGGCTTGTTCACGTTCGATGTCCCCCTAGACCTGTTGGCACGATGGTAGCTCAGCAATGTGCGAGTCTGTGTGTTGGTCTGTGCCCGCCAGAATGGCGTTGAGCGAATATCTGAACCGGTCCGGCCGTTCCGACAGTTCAGAGGCTGACTTGGCGACGGGAACGAGTCAGCCGCGGACTGGCCGGACCAGCTTTGGGACGGCTCGGTTGATAGGCGCTAGCGGCTGGCAACGTGTAAGGTTCGGCCCCGCTCCCAACTCCCGGCGAGCTGCATAGAGAGGGCGATCTGCCGCCATGGCCAACGACGAGACTGATGAGTACGGCGGCGAGCTGCCCGAGCTACCGCTGACACCACCGCACGAACTGTATTTTGGGACCGTACGCGCCATCGGAACCCCATCTGCCGAGGTCCTCGAAAGCCTTACGTCCTCGCTAAGTCGCGCTCGAGTGCTGACGGAGTTGCTTCCGTTGAGCGATCAATTGCAACGGAGCCCGTCACTTTTAAGGGTGGCTCCCGAGGCGTTTAAGCGGCTCCAGCGCGACGGCTACGCCGGCTTCATGAACGCGGGCAACCTCCTTCGTGTCTCAACTCGACGGGGCGACGCCGTCCTCTCGGAGACTTTAGCAGCCATGGATGAAATTCGGATCCGTAGCCGGACAACTGCGTGCGAACCGAACCGGACGTCTAGAGCCGTTGCGTACGCCTTCAAGACACTGGTACATCCCGAGGAGATTCGGACGCTTCGACGTCTATACCGTCAGACCTTCTTCTCAATTGCCATCTTTACACCCGAAGACAGTCGACGACGGTACTTGTCGGAGAAGCTCTCTACACGAACCGGTGCGCGAACTGCCGAGGCGGGACAGTTGGCCGACAGATTGATGGCATCGGAAGAGCTGAATACCGTAGACCCAGCGACGCCGTTGGGGCAGCTACTTCGTGTGTCACCAGGGACATCCAAACTTCTGGCGAATGTCGAGAAGGCGTATCAAATGGCCGACCTGTTCATCGACGCAACCGAACGGAACAAGGTACCGGATCAAATCTCTCGATTCGTCGATCTGCTCTTTGGTTCACCTTGGATCACGCCGACCGACGCCGAACTCGGCATGGGGTTCGCATATCAGGCGGCTCTTCAGTCCGGCAACCTATCGCGTCCGGTAGGTGCTGCGATAACCTCCCCCGCGGGAGACCTAATCACGATCGGAATTAATGACATTCCGCGGTCAGGAGGCGGCACTCAAGCG
>JAOBWQ010000153.1 GCA_025463425.1 Ilumatobacteraceae bacterium
AGATCGCCGAACGGTCCGACGCCGGTGTCGAGCAACGCCCAGTCGTCGGCGCCGAGCTCGGCCAGTCGGGCAGCGACCCGGTCCAATGCCCGCGCATCGCACGAGCCCCCGGCCAGCTGGGCGCTGACGTCGTCGAGCAGATCAGCCGTCCGCATCGCTCGCGCTCCGGTCGGCAACGTCCACGATCCGGTTCGGCTGGGATCGTCGGCCAGCACGGCGTCGAGTGCGTGCAGGAACGCCTCGTTCTCCTCGGGCAGGCCGACGGTGACGCGGATGCCGGTCGGGAAGGGGCGGACCACCACCCCGCGCTGCTCGAGCGCGACCGTGATGTCGGCGGCGCGCTCCCCCGCCGGCAGCCACCAGAAGTTGCCCTGCGATTCGGGCACGCCGAGACCGCGCCGGCGCAGTTCCTGTGCGCCGCGTTGGCGCTCCGCGACGATCACCGCGCAGCGTCGTCGAACCTCCGCCTGCTGGTCGAGCGCGACCATCGCCGCGGCCTGGGCCGGGCCGTTGACGGCGAACGGGATCATCGTCGCATAGACCGCCGAGACCACGACAGGGTCGGCGATCAGGAACCCCACGCGGAGGCCGGCCATGCCGTACGCCTTGGACAGCGTGCGCAGCACGACGAGGTTCGGGAACTCGGCGAGGTGTTGCAGTGCGTCCGGCACATCGGCGCCGGTGACGAACTCTCGGTAGGCCTCGTCGACGACCACGAGGCAGTCGGCCGGCGCGCCGTCGAGCAACCGGCGGAGCTCGTCGGTGCGCAGCGCGCCGGAGATCGGGTTGTTCGGATTGGCGATGAAGACGACGCGCGTCCGCGGGGTGATCGCTCCGAGCACTGCGTCGACGTCGATCGAGCAGCGCCGCAACGGGACGACGACGCGGTCGGCAGCAACGACGCCGGAGAACTGCGGGTAGGCGATGAAGCTCGGCCACGGGTAGAGGACCTGGTCGTCGGGCCCGGCGTAGGCGAGCGTCAACTGCTGCAGCAGACCAACCGATCCCGGACCGACCGCGACGTGGGCACGGGTCAGTCCCACCTCGCCGGCGTAGCGCTCGGCGAGGACATCGCTGTCGTGGTCGGCATAGCGAGCGGTGTCCGACACAGCTCCGGCGAGCGCTTCGGCCACGCCCGGCAGTGGCCCGAACGGCACCTCGTTCGATGCCAGCTTGACGGCTTCGGAGATGCCGTGCTCGGCCATCGCCTCGGCGGCGCTGCGGCCGGGGATGTAGACGGGCACCGACGCAAGATGCGCGCGCGGCGCGGGCGCGGTCATGCCGGCTTGGGAGACATCAGCTCGACGCGAACGCCATCCGGATCGGCCAGGAAGACGATCTCGATGCCCAACGAGGCGCGAGTCGATTCGATGATCGTGCCGCCGAGCTCGGCCAGCCGGGCAGCCGATGCGTCGACGTCGTCCACGTAGAAGGACAGGTGGGTGAGGCCCACCGTGCCGCGGCTCGTCGATGGTGAGCCGGTCGGGGTCGGTGTGCGGTACTCGATCAGCTCGATCTTCATCCCGTCGAGCTGGATGAACTGCGATGTCAACGCGACCGGCGACGACACCTCGAGGCTGCACCCGAGGGCGGGCAGCATCGTGTCGTCGAGGACGTAGGACAGGACGCGCTCGAAGCCGAGCCCGTCGCAGTAGAACCGCAGCGACCGCTCGAGATCGGTCACGCACAATCCGATGTGTGAGGTCTGGGCCCCGACGTGTGTGCTCATCCCGGCGAATGTACTCAGCGCACCGGTCAGCACGGCGGGTCGGTGGAGTCCGTCGGCGGCGGGACGATCGTGGTGGTGGTCGTCGTCGACGGATCGGTCGTGCACGGCAGCACGGTCGTCGTGGTGGTCGTCGTCGGCGCAGGTGGGGCCGGCACGGTCGTGGACGTGGTCGTGGTCGGCGGCGTCGTGCTGGTCGTGGTCGTCGCCGGCTCGGTCGGGGGCGTGGTGCTGGTCGTGGTCGTCTCCGTCGGCACCGTGACCGCGACGGTCGACGTCGTGTCAACGACCGTGGTGGTGGTGTCGCCCGTCGTGGTCGTGGTCTCGGCGACGGAGGTCGTCGTGTCGAGCACCGTCGTGGTGGTGTCCTCGACGCTGCTCGTCGTGGTCGTATCGTCGCGCGGTGGCGGTGCGACCAGCGCTTCGCCGAAGAACATCAGCCGGTAGCGCGAGGGACGTGGCCACGCATCGCGCAGCATGTTGCGCGCGTTCTCGGACACGCTGACCACCAGCGAGCCCCCGGACAACCACGGCATCAGGTAGGCGTTGTACGTGTTCATCAACGGGTCGCCTCCACGCGGCGAGATGCCGCGCTGGGCGACGGTCGTCCACGGTCCCCAGGGATCGTTGGCGACGTCGATCGACAACGAATCGCCCCAGTACCCGTCGATCTTGGTTGCCGCCACCCATTGCCCGTTCATGTAGCGCGGCTCCATCGGGTTCTCCGCCCAGTACCGCTCGAGGATCGGCGTCGCCTGGCTCTCGTCGCTCGTCCAGGTGTCTCCCGACCGGTACTCCGGCGCGGCCTCGAAGTGCCCGAGCGGGATGCGAGCCAGCCACATCCGCGTGCCGCTGTGCGGTCCGTTGAAGTAGCCACCTTCGCGCTGCAGGTTCTGCTCGAACGTGTTGCCGAACAGGTACGTGTACTCGCCGTCGCTGGCCACCGCGTAGCCGTAGATCGGGGTGACGCCGGGGTTGGCGGCGGGCTGGAACGACAGCCGTTGCAACGTGTCGGCGTCGTACACCGCGAGCCAGGTCTCCGCCGGGTGCCAGCCGAGACCGTTCGCGCCCGTCGGGTTGTACCCGTCCTTCGACATCTGCGCCCAGTAGATGTACGTGCGGCCGCCGACCGTCTGACCGCCCATCGGCCAGAACCACTTCGACTTCCAGTTCTCACCGTTGCCCTGCTCGAACGACGTCGGCTGGGAGATCGAACCACGGTGGTAGAGCGTGAAGCACGCGCCGTCCTGGACCATCGCCGTGTTGTGATCGAACACCGCTTGGGAGAGGTTCGTGGCCGTGCCGCTGTAGTCGACGAAGGTGTCCTGGAACAGCCAGAGGTACCGGTCGCCGCCGAGCGGGTACACGTGCTGGTAGTCGTGCCCGATGACGGGTCCGATCCGCTCCTTGAAGAAGGCGTCGAGGGCTCCGGCCGACGTTCCGCCGGCGCACCCGACGTCGGTGGCCACGTA
>JAOBWQ010000181.1 GCA_025463425.1 Ilumatobacteraceae bacterium
CCGTGCCGGCGGAACAGCACGACGGACAGCTCCGGCTCGATCACCGTCGCCACATGCGGGCCCGCTGCATCGAGGGCTGCCGCTGCGATCCGGGCCAGCTCGACCCCGCGTCGCACTGCCGTGGCGAACGCGTCGGTGCCGTGCAGCACGAGCGCGAACCACAGCGGTAGCCCGCTGGCGCGGCGGGTCAGCTGGTAGCCGTAGTCGCTGGGGTTCCACTCGTCACCATGCTGGCGGAACACGTCGATGTAGGGTCCGTGCTGGGTGTGGACCGCGGCGGCCAACGCCGGTTCGCGGTAGAGCACGGCACACGACCCGGCCGGGGCGAACAGCCACTTGTGTGGGTCGACGATGAACGAATCGGCCCGGCCGATGCCGCGCAGCCGATCGCCGAACTCCGGCAGCAGCAACGTCGCTGCGCCATACGCACCATCGACGTGGAACCAGGCGCCGATCTGCGCAGCGACGTCGGCCAGCCCGTCGAGGTCGTCGATCAGGCCGGCGTTCGTGGAACCCGCCGAGCCGACGACGATGCCGATGTCGTCACGCCCACCGATCGCTTCCTCGAGCGCCGCGCCGGTGAACCGACCGTCCTCGCCCGTGGGAACCGACAGCGACTCCATGCCGAGGAGGTGCAGCGTGTTGTGCACCGAGGCGTGGGCCGTGTCGGCGACCGCGACGACGCGCCTGGCCGATCGTTGGTCGCGGGCGACGGCCAGCGCCGAGAGGTTGCCGATCGACCCGCCGCTCATGAAGCACCCGCCGGCACCGGACGGCATGCCCGCCAGCGAGGCCAGCATCGTGAGAACCTGGTTCTCGGCGGCCACAGCCCCGGACGCCTCGATCCACGATTCGGCTGGGACGGATGTGGCCCCGACGATCGCGTCGATCCACGCCGCCGCCGGCGCCGGGGAGACCGGGATGAACGCGAGGAAACGCTCGCTGTCGATGCCGACGGTGTTCGCCATGACCTGGTCCGTGAACATGTCCCACGCCAGCGCAGGGCCGAGTCCGTCGGCGGTGATCGCACCGTCGAGCGCGAGGCGCATCTCGTCGACGCCGGCCGTGCGACCGAGCGGTGCGCCGGTGAAGCGGTCGGTGATGAACCGGTTGGCGCGACTCGCCAGATCGCCGATCTCGGCGCCCGGCCCGTGCAGCGCGCCCACGGGTTCCTACTGGGGCGTGACGTAGGCGCTGGTGATGCCGCCGTCGATGATCAACGACTGGCCGGTCATCCAGCTGCTCTCGTCACTGGCGAGGAAGAGCGCGCCGTTGGCGATCTCGATCGGCTCGCCGAAGCGACCCATCGGGATGTGGATCAGGCGGCGGTTGCGCTTCTCGTCGTCGCTGAGGAACTTGGCCAGCATCGGCGTCATGATCGGACCGGGGCACAGCGCGTTGGCACGGATTCCCTGGCGGGCGTAGATCACGGCGATCTCGCGGGTCATCGCCAGCACTGCGCCCTTCGACGCGGTGTAAGCGATCTGCGGGGTCGCGGCGCCCATGTGGGCGACGAACGACGCGACGTTGACGATGCTGCCGCCGCCGCTGGCGAGCATCGCCGGGATCGCGTACTTGCAGCCGAGGAGGACGCCCTTGACGTTGATGTCCATCGTCAGCTGGTAGGTCTCCATCGACGTGTTCGTCGGACCGTCGTCGTCGCCGAGCATCACGCCGGCGTTGTTGTAGAGCACGTGCAACCCACCGAAGGTCTCGACCGCGTGGCTCACGGCGGACTCGATCGAGGCTTCGTCGGTAACGTCACAGCGCACGAACGTCGCTTCGCCGCCGGCAGCAGCGATGGCCTCGACCGCATCGTCGCCGTCGTTGACATCGGCGATCACGACCTGCGCGCCTTCGGCTGCGAACCGTTCGGCACCGACCCGCCCGAGGCCCGAGGACGCACCCGTGATCAACGCAACCTTGCCACTCAAGCGACCCACAACTGCCTCCGAAATCCTGGTACGAACGATCGACGAACGCTCATGTTGCCAGACCCGCTACACGCGCTCCCAGTACCGGCGCAGCTCCCAGTCGGTGACGGCCTGGTTGAACGCCGCCCACTCCCCTTTGGCCGCCGTGAGGATGTGGTGGTGCACGTCGTCGCCGAAGCACTCCTTGGCGATCGTGCTGTGCTCCCAGAGCTCGATCGCATCGCAGATGTTCCAGGGGATGCGCGGGATGTCCTTGGCCTCGTACCCGTTGCCTGTGAACGGCGCACCGAGCTCCAGCTCGTGGCGGATGCCGTAGAGGCCGCCGGCCAGGACGCCGGCGAAGGCGAGGTAGCTGTTCGCGTCGCTGCCGGGGATGCGGCACTCGACCCGCGTGCCCTTGCCGTGCCCGACGAGGCGATAGCCGAGCGTGCGGTTGTCGAGCCCCCAACCGATGCCGGTCGGTGCCCAGGACGCCGGTTGGAAGCGCTTGTAGCTGTTGATCGTGGGGGCCCACAGCAGCGCGAACTCCCGCGACGTCGCGATCAGCCCGGCCAGGTAGTGACGGAACGTCGTGCTCATCCCGTGATTCGTCTCCGGATCCGCTTCGGCGTGGCCGTCGAACACGGCAGTTGCGCCATCCATGCTCCACAGGCTCGAGTGGATGTGGCACGACGAACCGGCGTCGTTCATGTCCCACTTGGCCATGAAGCTGATGCTGCGCCCGCTCAACGCGGCCATCTCCTTGGCCCCGTTCTTGTACACGCTGTTCCGGTCGGCCATCTCGACCGCAGTCGTGTAGTCGAGGTTGATCTCGTGCTGGCCCCGGCCGGCCTCGCCCTTGCTGAACTCGACGGGCACACCCGCCAGTTCGTGGTTCCGGCGCAGCTGACCGATGATGTACTCGTCCTTGGTGGTCTGCAGGACGTGGTAGTCCTCCAGCCACGGGCTGTGCGTCTCCAGGTTGCGGTAGCCCTTCGCGTGGGCTTCCTCGTAGGTGTCCTTGAACAGGTAGAACTCGATCTCGCTGGCCACCATCGGCAAGAACCCGAGCTCGGCGGCGGCGTCGACCTGGCGACGCAGGATCGTGCGCGGCGCGACCTCGATCAGCTCGCCCGAGCCGACGTCGAACAGGTCGCACATGATCATCGCCGTCTTGGGCACCCACGGGATGATCCGGATCGTGTCCCAGTCGGCCGCCGCGAGCATGTCGCCGTAGCCGCTCTCATAGCTGGTGAACCGGTACCCGGCGACCGGGTTGTTGTCCATGTCGCACGCGATCAGATAGTCGCAGTTCTCGGTGCCGGCGTCGGCGACGCTGTCGAGGAAGAACCGGCCGGTGGTCCGCTTGCCGACGAGGCGGCCCTGCAGGTCGGGGAACGCCATCAGCACCGTGTCGATCTCGCCGGCCCTGATCTTGTCTTCCAACTCCTGCCTGGTGACGTGCACACGATCGGACATCGCAGGCACTGTAGACGGTCAGGCCTTCTTCTTGACTTCCTTGGCCGGCTTCAGCACGCCCTTGGCGAGCGCTTCGTCGAGGTAGTGCTCGGCCTCTTCGGCGCTGACCTTGAGCGCCGGGGCGATCTCGCTGATCAGGTTGATCCGGGCCCGCTCGTACATCGTCCGCTCGGCGGCCGACAGCGAGGCATCGCGGTTGCGCGCCGCCAGGTTCCGCACGACTTCGGCGACCTGGTACACGTCGCCGCTCTTCAGCTTCTCCTGGTGGTTCTTGAACCGCCGGCTCCAGTTCGACGGCACGCGCGGATCGGCCTTGGACAGCACCGACACGAGGTCTTCCAACTCGTCCGGTGACACCGGCGGGCG
>JAOBWQ010000134.1 GCA_025463425.1 Ilumatobacteraceae bacterium
TGGGTGAAAAATGGCAACGGCCCCTTGCGGGGCCGTCGCACTGCGATGCCAGGCGGCGGATCCCGGCATCGCCCGCAAACCAGGTGGCGGGAACCTGGTTGGTGCCGCAATCATACACGCGAATCGCGGTTGCGCAAGGGTGACTGCCACTTCTCGAGCGCCGTCAGCGACGGCCGTGCGGCAGCAGCGACGCAGGGCAGATGTCTTCCAACAAACAGGCCTCACACTGGGGTTTTTTGGCAAAGCAGACGCGTCGACCGTGCAGGATCAGACGCAGGCTGAACGGTCCCCACTCGGCCGGCGGCAGGTACGCGTTCAACTCCAACTCGACTTTGACGGGATCTTCTTGCACGGTGAGTGCCAGTTTCCGGCTCAGCCGACCGACGTGCGTGTCCACCGCGAGTCCGGGGAGCGCGAATACCACGCTCCGTACAACATTGGCCGTCTTGCGTCCGACGCCCGGAAGGGTCACCAGGTCGTCGAGCGAGGTGGGCACCTCGCCCTCGAAGCGCTCGACCAGCGCGACCGCCATGCCGATCAGGCTCTTCGTCTTGTTCTGGTAGAAACCGGTCGAGCGGATGAGGTCCTCGATCACCGCCGGCTCGGCGATCGCCAGCGCAGCCGGCGTCGGGAACCGCGCGAAGAGCCCAGGGGTGACGATGTTGACCCGAGCGTCGGTGGTCTGTGCCGACAAGATCGTGGCGGCAAGCAGCTCGAAGGCATTGGTGTGGTCCAGCTCACAGATCGCTTCCGGGTACATCTGGGTCAGCCGCCGGGCGACCTCGATGGCGCGGCCTTTGGGAGTGCGCGGTCGCTTCGGTGCCGTGATGGCCAGGCCGAGATCAGGTGGCGCAGAGTCGGGTGTCGTCGGAGCTGGAGCCACTGCGCCAGGCTAGGCACACGCCGGCCGACGGCGTCGCCCCAGTAACGTGCGACCGTGCAATCCGCGATCGTCTCGACCCACCTGCAGCAGGCGGACATCGACGCGATCCAGCACTTCATCGACCTGCGCGAGGCCGACATCGGCTTCCGCCCGATCTCGGACCAGGCCTGGGCCGAGCTCGGCCACGGACCCGTCGGCAGGATGTTCGCGGTGCAGCTGCGCGACCGCGCCGGCAAGCTGTGCGCCTACGCGCAAGCCGTCGCGCCGAGCCCTGCGGTGCCGCCGGATCCATCGCCCGATGCGCCTCGCCCGGACCGGGACTGGACGATCGAGATGGCGTTCGATTCCCTCGACCCGGTGCGCATCACCCAGCTCGCCACGCACGCGATGGCGTCGGCGGTGCAGGCCGTGCTGCGCGCCGGCGGCGTCAACCTGACGTGGGTCGTCCAGGCGCCTGTGCCGGCCCATGAACGGGTCGCGGCCACGTTCGGCCTGACGCCGCGTCGGCGTCTCCACCAGATGCGGCGCGCCCTGCCGACCGGCCTCCCGGTGGCCATCACGACCCGCCCGTTCGACGTCGGCCGCGATCTGGACGACTGGGTCCGCGTCAACCACCGCGCGTTCGCGTGGAACCCGGAGCAGGGTGGCTGGACCGCGGCCAACGTGCTGGCCCGGATGGACGAGAAGTGGTTCGACGCCAGCGGGTTCCTCATCCACGAGCGCGACGGCCGGATGGCCGGCTTCTGCTGGACCAAGCTCCACCCGCGTTCGATCCAGTCCTCGGGCACCGAGCTGTCGCCGGCACCACTGATGGGCGAGATCTACGTGATCGCTGTCGACCCGGACTTCCATGGGCTCGGACTCGGCCACGCGCTCACGGTCGCCGGACTCGAGAGCCTCGCCGGTCGGGGTGCCATCGTCGGCATGCTCTACGTCGACGCCGACAACACCAATGCTGTCCGGCTGTACGAGAAGCTCGGCTTCGTTGTCGCCCGCACCGACTGCCTCTACGAGGGCCAGCTCCGTGAGCCGGGGCTACCCGTCCTCGAACCCACCAAGAAGGCTCCCCGATGACCGATCAGCTGAGTCCTGCCGAAGCACTGCCGCGCTGGGGCGTGTCCGATGTGCACGAATCGCTGACGGCGCGCACCTTCCTCGGCGCGCTCGAGCAACTCGGTGCCGACACCGAACGCATCGTCGCGCTGTTCGACACGCTCGACATCCGGGCCACGTCACCGCGCCAGGTCACGGCAGCCGACGGCGAGGCCGCCGATCGCGTCATCCGCGAGATGAACGCCGTCGAGCAGCAGGGCGGCGAGCTGGAGGCATACGTGCATTCCTTCGTTGCCACGAACAGCTACGACGAACCTGCGCAGTCGCTCGCCAACGAACTGGACACGGTCGGCGCACGGATGCGTCCGCTGCTGGCGCGGCTGGTCGACTGGGTTGCGTCGCTCGGCGTCGACGCCCTGGCTGCAGTCAGCACAGAGGCCGCCGAGCACCTCGGTCCGCTGCACCGGCTCGCCCAGCGCGCCGCCCACCAGATGGGCGAGGTCGAAGAGGGGCTCTACGCCGAGCTGTCGACGACTGCGTCCAGCGCGTGGGGTGGGCTGCACAGTGACGTCACGTCGCAGTTGATCGGCGCCGTCACGATGCCCGACGGCGAGGTGCGCGAGCTGCCGATGTCCGCAGTGCGCGGTCTGGCGAACCACTCCGATCCGCTGGTCCGCCAGGCCGGCTACGACACCGAGATGGCCGCGTGGCCGACGGTGGCTGTCGTGTGCGCGGCCGCGATCAACAGCATCAAGGGCGAGGCCAACGTCGTCAACCGCCGTCGCCACTGGGACTCACCGCTCGACGCATCGCTGTATGCGAACAGCGTCAGCCGACCGACGTTCGACGCGATGCAGTCGGCGGTGCACGCATCGCTGGACGACTTCCGCGGCTGGATGCGCACCAAGGCATCGCTGCACGGAGCTCCCGGTCCGATCGCCTGGCGCGACCTGGTCGCTCCGCTGCCCTCCGCACCGGCCAGCATCACGTGGGACCGCGGGTTGGAGATCGTCCGTCAGGCGTTCGCGTCGTACGGCGGCTCGCTCGGCGGTCTCGTCGACCGCGCGATCGGCGAGCGGTGGATCGATGCCGAGCCACGCAGCGGCAAGCGCGGCGGCGCGTTCTGCATGTCGTTCGTCAACGATCGCTCGCTGGTGTTCCTGAACTGGAACGGCAGTGTCGACGCGGCGCAGACGACGGCACACGAGCTGGGCCACGCCTACCACAACACCCAGCTCGCCCACCGCACTCCCCTGCAGCGCCGGCTCCCGATGGCGCTGGCCGAGACGGCCAGCATCTTCTGCGAGACGCTCGTCGTCGAAGAAGGTCTGCGCCGGCTGGAGGGGGCAGAACGGCTCGCCCTGCTCGACGTGGATCTGCAGGGCTCGAACCAGGTCGTGGTCGACATCCGCAGCCGGTTCCTGTTCGAGACCGAGCTGTTCGCCCGACGGCAACGCCGCACGCTCGGCGTCAGCGAACTGAACGAGATGATGCGGGAGGCGCAGGCCACCGCGTACGGCGACGGGCTCGATCAATCGACCGCGCATCCGTACATGTGGGTGGTGAAGGGCCACTACTACGGCTCGCACTTCTACAACTGGCCGTACACCTACGGCCTGCTGTTCGGGCTGGGGTTGTTCGCCAGGTACCAGGCTGATCCCGAGCACTTCCGCCACGGCTACGACGATGTGCTCTCGCGGGTCGGCATGAACAGCGCCGAAGAGCTCGGCGCCGCGTTCGACCTCGACGTCACCGACGAGGCGTTCTGGACCGCCAGCCTCGACGTCCTACGCGCCCGCATCGCCGAGTACACCCGACTGGCGTCCGAGCTCGCGGTCTGAGATGCCCGATCCGTCGCCATCGGGCACGCCGCGCCGGACACGGTACGACGCAACGCGAGCGGAGCTCGGTGACCTGCTCGGCGACCAGCCTCGGTTCCGGGTCGACCAGTTGTGGAAGGGGCTCTACGAGCAGCTCGCCGATCCGTCCGACCTGACGACGCTGCCGAAGACGCTCCGCGCCCAGCTCGAGCACGAGCTACCGACGGCGCTCACCACCGTCGTCGAACGGGTCAGCGACAACGGCGACACCGTCAAGTACCTGTTCGAGCTGGAGGGCGGGAGCCGGATCGAGACCGTGCTGATGCTCTACCCCGACCGCGTGACGGTGTGCGTCAGCAGCCAGGCCGGCTGCGCGATGGGATGCGGCTTCTGCGCGACGGGCCAGGCCGGCTTCACCCGGCAACTGACGACGGGTGAGATCGTCGAGCAGATCGTGCGCGCGGCGCGCAAGGCCCGTGCGATGGACCGCCGCCTGGCCAACGTGGTGTTCATGGGGATGGGCGAACCGCTGGCGAACGAGGCCGCCGTGTGGGCTGCGATCGAGCGGATCAACAACGACATCGGGCTCGGCGCGCGCCACCTCACGGTGTCCACCGTTGGCATCGTCCCCGGCATCAAGCGGCTCACGGAGTGGCCGATGCAGGTCAACCTCGCCGTCTCGTTGCACGCGGCCAACGACGAGCTACGCAACGAGCTTGTGCCGATCAACCGTCGTTACCCGCTGGCGATGCTGATGGACACCTGCGCCGACTACCTCCTCGCCAAGGGCCGCCGGCTGAGCTTCGAGTGGGCGCTGATCGACGGAGTCAACGACCGCGACAGTGATGCGCGCGAGCTCGCCGCGCTGTGTCGCAAGCTGCCCCTGGCCGCGCACGTCAACATCATCCCGCTGAACCCGACACCCGGCTACCTCACGCGCGGCACGACGCTGGCCCGCGTGCACGAGTTCCGAGAGCAGCTCGAATCACTCGGCGTGAACGCCACCGTACGCCGCAACCGCGGCACCGACATCGACGCGGCGTGCGGTCAGCTGGCCGCCGGGCAGCCGGTGCAGCCCGTCACCCTCGGCCGTCGATCAGGTACTTCGGGTTCGCAACCCTGAGCTTGTCGAGCACGCTGGCCAACACCTCCCCGCGGACGTGAGCTGCCAGCGCAGGATGGTCGTCGACGGCCCCGGAACGGATCGCTGCTGCGAGGGCGCGGTCGTCGTCGAAGCCGAGGCCCGCGAGCCGCTCGGCGTGATCGATCGCTTGGGTCGGACCGAGCTCGAGTTCGCGCTCCACCATGGCGAGCACGTTGATCGCCACACGCGTGTGGAAGTGGAGCCGCCCGTCGGTGCCCGCCAACAGGTCGCGCTCCATCCACTCCCGTACGGCTGCGAGCATCTCCTGCGCGCTCGGCGCGTCGTGTGGCATCACCAGCGGTCCTCCAGAGCCAGGAACAGGTCGTACTCCGTCTCGCACACCCGACGCCCGATCGCAGCGAGTTCGTGGCTGCGCGACGCGCCGCTGAGGTGCGCCTGCAGCTGGATGATGCACATGATCCCCCACTTCAGTGTGCCGAGGACCTCCCACCAGCGAACGGCCTCGGCGTCGACCGTCGCGCCCGATGCCGAGCGATACGCATCGATCAGCTCGGCGTACTCCCCAACGCCCGCGACCGGCTTGGCCGAACCGAACCGCCACGCGCGCACGCACAGCCAGCCGAGGTCCTCGAGGGGATCTCCGATGTGCGCCAGCTCCCAGTCGAGCACGGCGCGGAGGCCGTCGGGCCCGACCATCAGGTTGCCGAGCCTGAAGTCGCCGTGCACGATGCGCATCGGTCCGGGTTCGGGGCGATGCGCGTCCAGCCAGCGGAAGGCGAGCTCGAACGTGGGATGTGGCTGGTCGAGCGTGTCGAGCACGGATCGGTACTGCTCGACCTGATCGACGGCCAGCAGTCCGGGTGCCGACGACGGGTCGATCGCGTGCAGCCGCGCGAGCGCCGTCGCGCAGTCCGCCGTGAGGTGTTGCCGGGCGACGGCGTAGGTGTCGTCGCGCAGGATCTTGCGCGCGATGGTCTCGCCGTCGACGTGGCCGAGGATCATGAACGCCGCACCGACTCGATGCTCCGGGCCGCTTCCGACCGATTCGTCGGCGGAGGTCGCGATCAGCTCCGGGACGGCGACACCACCGACGCTGGCCGCACGGAGCACGGCCACTTCGACTCCCATGTCCCGACCATCGCCGTCGCGTTGACGCTGCAGGATCAACGGTCGTCCGTCAGCGACGAACTTCCACGTCTCGCGCGACGCGCCGCCAGACAGCCGTTGCACGCCGTCGATCGCCGCGCCACCGAGGACGTCCGACAGCGCTGCGGCCAGCGCGCTCGATCGGTCGACGTCGCTCATCGCGACAGGCTGGCACAGACCGCCAGGGCACGTCGGGCTCGGAGGCCGGCCGCGGACGGCGGTCAGCAGTTGGCAGCCACCGTGGGGGTGGGGTCGACGGCCGGGCCACCCCCGGGATGGATCTCGAAGTGCAGGTGCGGGGTCGAGAACTTGGCGTTGCCGGTGTCGCCCACGTAGCCGATCACGGTTCCCTTGAGCACCTGTCCGGAGGCCGCATAGCTGTCGAGGTGGGCGTAGTAGTAGTGGTTGCCGTCGTTGCCGTTGAAGGAGATGGTGTTGCCGCCGAGGGTGTTCTCCTTGTCGATGGCCACGCCATCGACGATCGCGACGATGGTCGTGCCGCGGGCGCTGATCATGTCGACGCCCTGGTGCAGACGTCCACCGGAGCGGGGGGCACCGAAGGTGTCGCTGAAGGCATACGAGCCCTGCGGCTGGAGCGGGCAGACCCAGTCCTCACCCTGACCGTAGATCGCGCTGCCGGCCGCGGGATGACCGCCGGCGCCACCACCGCCCGTCGTGCCACCGGCTTCGGACCCGGAGGCGACGTTGGCGGTGCTGAGCCCCTCGCCGTCGTCGCCACCGTCGGAACCGCTTCCCTCGGCGGCGATCGCGGCCGCAGCGGCCGCAGCGCGATCGGCGCGCGCCTTGGCCGCTTCGGCTGCCGCTGCGGCCTCGGCATCCTTCTGTCGCTGGGCCTCCAGGGCGCGCTGGACGGCCTCGTCGTTGAGGCGGTCCTTCTCGACCAGCTTCAGCTGCTCGATCTGGTCGTTGGCGAGCTTCTCCTTGTTCTTGAAGTCCGCCTCCGCGTCCGCGTACGCCTTCGTGGCCTGGTCCGCCTTGGCCTGCTTGTCGGAGAGCTGGCGGAGCAGTTCGGTGTAGTCGTCGAAGCTGGTCGACGACGCGTCGTTGACCACACCGAGCAGCACGTCGGTCTGGGCCTGCTCGGTCGGTCCGATGGTGCCGCTCAGCAGCTGGATCCCGGTCGTGCCCGAACCGATGTAGCGGTCGACGATGACGGCTTCGACCGACTTCTGCAGCGCATCGACCTGGTCCTGCAGGTCCGCCGCCTCCCGATCGAGCTGGTCTCGCTCGTCGCCGAGCAGCTCGACCTTCGACTCGGCTTCGAAATATGCATCGGCCGCGGCATTCGCCCTCGCCCGCGCCGCCGCGATCTGGCGGGCGGCGTCTTCAGCGGTTCCGGTGCCGTCGTCCGCACGGGCAGCCCGGAAGCTCACGACCGGCAGCAGGCCGATGATCAACGCGAGGACGAGACCGAATCCGCGGTGTTTGACCATGGCCCCGCCAAGCTACCAGCGCGCCCCGAGTGCGTCCCGTCATCCAGGCCGTAGGTCCGGCGCCCGGACCCCGGCGGGAACGGGGTCGAACCCCAGCGCGCCGGTTACCCTCCTCGGACGATGTCGGATGCTCGGAGCACCCCCACCCTCGAGCTCGACCACGTCTCGTTCATCCGCGATGACCGCAGGATCCTCGATGACGTCACCTGGTCGGTGCGGCCCGACGAACGGTGGCTGATCCTCGGTGCGAACGGTTCGGGCAAGACCACGATGGTGCGGATCGCATCGATGTACGAGCATCCGTCGAAGGGCACCGTGCGGGTGCTCGGCGAAACGCTCGGCAGCACCGACGTGCGCATCCTCCGACGGCGGATCGGCGTGATGTCCGCGGCGATCGGCGCTCAGCTCCGCCCTGCGCTGACGGCGCGCGAGGTCGTGGTGACGGCGAAGTTCGCCGCGCTGGAACCTTGGTGGCACACCTACACCGATGAGGACAACGCTCGCGCCGACGCCTGCCTGGAGCGGATGGGTGTCGGGCACTACGCGCACCGCAGCCTCGGCACGTTGTCGTCCGGCGAGCAGCAGCGTGTGCTCCTCGCTCGGGCGCTGATGAACGAACCGGGCATCGTCGTGCTCGATGAGCCGAGCGCAC
>JAOBWQ010000206.1 GCA_025463425.1 Ilumatobacteraceae bacterium
GGGCGGCGAGCCGACGGGCGGCGAGCCGGCGGGAGGCGGGAGGCGGGAGTCGGGCGGCGGGCGGCGGGCGGCGGGCCGGACAGTGGGGCCCGGGTGGGTGTCACACCTCTGATGTACATCTGGGGCATGGCGACAGACACACCCTTCGACGCTGGATCGGCGTCCTCGGCCTGCGGGCCCCCGTCATCACGTCCGGCCGCCGCTGCTGCCGCCACCGCTGGCTCCGCGGCGGGGGCGCCTGCGGCCACCGGGTACGACAGTCGGATCGTCGAGCGGCGATGCGGGTGGTGCACCAACCGGTTCGTCGTGGTGCGCCGTCCCGGACGGCCGCTGATCTACTGCAAGCAGAGCTGCCGGCAGCGCGCCTACGAGCGGCGGCGTGGTTTGGGCGTGCTGCCTCCGCCCGACCGGATCGTGACCCGACCGGGCGGCCCGCTGGCGCACCTGCGGCCCCGGCCGGGGGCGTACGAGATGGGACGGATCCGCTATGGCGCCGATCCGGGCAAGCTCCACGCAATGCGACCCGCGGGGATCACCGACGTGCGCGGCCGGCGGTTGACGTTGTGCGGGTTGCTCGCCCGGCCGGTCACGCGTGACTTCGCTCCCGGCCGCGAAGAATCGTGCCTGACCTGTGAGCTCGTGACCCGGGTGCGGCCGTCGGCGCGGCCGATCCGGTTGACCGAGGACCTGGCGGCTCTGCGATCGCTGATCGATGTCGCCGCGGTCGAGATGAGCCGGTCGCAGGCGTCACAACACGAGCAACGCCCACCGGGCGACATCCTCGCCGAACTGCTGCTGGCGGTCTGAGTCCCCCAACACGCCGTCGCCCAACACGTCGTCGCCCAATACGCTGACGCCATGTCTGACGGACCCGCCAACGCATCCTCCAACGCCGACCACGAGACCGGCGAGACCGGCGAGATCGAGCACTTCGACGTCGTCGTCATCGGCACGGGCTCCGGCAACAGCATCCTCTCCCCCGAGTACGACTCGCTGAAGGTCGCGATCGTCGAACGCGACGTCTTCGGCGGCACCTGCCTCAACCGCGGCTGCATCCCGACCAAGATGTTCGTCTACGCGGCCGACGTCGCGCAGACGATCAGCCATGCCAGCACCTACGGCATCGATGCCAGCATCGACAAGGTCCGCTGGCCGGACATCGTCGACCGCGTCTTCGGCCGGATCGACCCGATCCCGCCGAGTGGGCTCGCCTACCGACAGGGTGCCGCCAACACGACCGTGTTCGAGGGCACCGCCACGTTCACCGGCCCCAAGGAGCTGACGATCGCGCTCAACGACGGCGGCACGCGGCGGATCAGTGGACGCAACATCGTGATCGCGGCCGGTGCCCGGCCGATGATCCCCGACGTCGAAGGGCTCGACGAGGTCGAGTACCACACCAGCGACACGATCATGCGCCTGCCGTCGCTGCCCGAGCGGCTGATCGTCGTCGGCGCCGGGTACATCGCCACCGAGATGGCCCACGTCTTCGGCGCGTTGGGGTCGCGGGTCACGATCATCAACCGCAGCGGGCGCTTCCTGTCGCGCGAGGATGAAGCGGTCAGCCACCGCTTCACCGAGATCTACCAGGAGCGCTTCGAGTGCCACATGAACGCTCGATTCGAGCGGGTCAGCCAGGCCGGCCCCGGCGGCGAGATCACCGTCCGCATCCACTGCGACGGGGAGCACATCGATGTCGTCGGTGACGCCCTGTTGGTGTCGACCGGTCGGATCCCCAACGGCGACCTGTTGGGCGTGGCAGCCGCCGGGATCGTCGTCGACGACGACGGCTACGTCGTCACCGACCCGCAGTTGCGGACCAACGTCGACGGCGTCTGGGCGCTCGGCGACGTCTCCAACGAGAACCAGCTCAAGCACGTCGCCAACGCCGAGGCCAAGATCGTGGCGCACAACGTTGTTCACCCCGACGACCTCCTCGCGGTCGATCTGTTCCCTGTGCCGCACGCCGTGTTCGCCGGTCCGCACGTGGCATCGGTCGGCGCCACCGAGCAGGCGCTGCGCCACATCGGCAAGCACTACATCACCGCCACACAGAACTACGGCGACGTCGCCTACGGCTGGGCGATGGAGGACACGATGCACTTCTGCAAGATCATCGCCGACCCGGACACCCGCCTGATCCTCGGCGCGCACATCATCGGTCCCCAGTCGAGCATCCTCATCCAGCAGCTGATCCAGGGGATGCGCTTCGGACAGACGGTCGATCAGATCGCTCGCGAGCAGCTGTGGATCCACCCTTCGCTGACCGAGGTCGTCGAGAACGCACTGCTGAAGCTCTGAAGCAAGAGACGGCTGCCGAACTCTGAAGCAACCGGTGGCTACGCGCCCCCAGCGATCTCACGCTGCAGCTCGCGTTTGAGCATCTTGCCCGAGGCGTTGCGGGGCAGTGCTTCGTCGCGGAACACGATGTACGTCGGCACCTTGAACGACGCGAGCTGCTTGGCGACGAACGCGCGCAGCTCCTCGGCGGTCAGGCTCATCCCCGGCTTGAGCATGACCGCGGCCGCGACCTCCTCGCCGAGGCGCTCGTGTGGCACGCCGAACACAGCGGCCTCGTGGACCGCCGGGTGCTCGTAGATCGCGGCCTCGACCTCGGCGCAGTACACGTTCTCGCCGGCGCGCAGGATCATGTCCTTGACCCGGTCCTCGACGTAGATGAAGCCCTCGTCGTCGAGCCGGCCGAGATCGCCGGAGCGCAGCCAGCCGTCGACGAGCACCTCGGCCGTCGCATCGGGGCGGTTCCAGTAGCCGCGGATCAGGTTCGGACCCTTGAACCAGATCTCTCCGTGCTCGCCGGCCGGCAACGGCCGATCGTCGGCATCACGGATCTGCATCTCCATCACCGGCACGACCCGACCCGAGCTGGTCGGCTTGCGCAGGTAGTCCGGACCCCGGTTGCCGGGCCCGTAGGCGTTGGTCTCGGTCATCCCGTAACCGATCGTCGGATTGCCCTTCTTGAAGCTGCCGGCGACCTTCTCGACCAACGCCGGCGGCGCCGGCGCACCGCCGCCGCCGATGTCGCGCAGGCTCGACGTGTCGAACTCCGCGAAGCGCGGCGACTGCACCAGATCCCAGCTCTGCGTCGGGACACCGACGAAGTTGGTGATCTGCTCGCGCTCGATCGTCTCCAACGCCTTGTCGACGTCCCACTTGTACATGATCACCAGCTTCACGCCGGCGGCGAAGCAGCCGAGCATGACCGCGACGCAGCCGGTCACGTGGAACAGCGGCACGATCAGGATGAAGCCCGGCGGGTTGTCCGACGGCTCGGCGGGCTGACGGATCCGTTCGATGGCAGCGCGGCAGGAGAACGCCATCAACGCCTGGATGACGGCACCGTGGGTCGACACCGCGCCCTTCGGGCGGCCGGTCGTGCCGGAGGTGTAGAGGATCGTCGCGTCGTCGTCCGGTCCGACCGCGACGACGGGCAACGGGGTGCCCAGCACGACGACGTCGTCCCACGCGTCGACACCGGCAGGCGGGTTCGCCATCCGCACCGAGATCATCCGCGTGCCGAGCCGCTCACACGCGGCCAACGATCGCTCCAGGCGCGCGTCGTCGGCGATGAGCACCGTCGCACCGCTGTCCTCGAGTGCAAAGGCCATCTCGTCCTCGGTCCACCACGAGTTCATCGACACCGAGATCGCACCGATCGATGTGATCGCCGCGAACGAGATGATCCACTCCGGAAAGTTGCGCATCGCGACCGCCACCCGGTCGCCCTTCTGCACGCCGTAGCGCTCGACGAGCGCCGCGCCGAGGGCGGCGAACCGCTCGCGCACTTCGGCGAACGTGTAGGTCTCGTCCTCGTAGACGATGAACTTCGAGTCGCCGGGCGCGGCCTGGAACAGCACACCCAGGTTCGGCGGAGCGTTGACGAACACCTTCTGCGCCGCGCCGTTGATGATCGCGTCGCCGATCTCGAGCGGACTCCCTGCGGCCGTGACCTGCGCTGCCGCTGCTTCGAAAGTGATCGTCATGGCGTGACACTCTGTCACCTCGTGAACGACTTTCGCCATCTCCTCGCCCCCGGCACGATCGGGCCGATGGCGCTGCGCAACCGCATCGTCCTGCCCGGCATCGACATGAACCACTGCGACAACGGTGTGTTGACGAGCAAGGAGATCGAGCACTACGCCGCTCGCGCCGAAGGCGGTTGCGCACTCGTGACGACTGGCGCGTCAGCGATCGCCTGGCCGATCGGTTCGGCGTCGTGGCACGAGGCCGGGCTCGGCGACGACAGGTTCCTGCCCGGTCTCGCGCGGCTGGCGGACGCCGTGCATGCCGGCGGGGCGAAGCTCTCCGTCCAGCTCGTGCACCACGGAAAGGTCGCAGGCGTCGACACCGCCGAGGGTCGACCCCTGCTCGTGCCGTCGGTGCCCACGGGGCGGATGGACATGAGCGCGCTCGCCGACAACTCGATGGACGAGCTGATCAAGCTCGGCACCGCGACGAGGGGCAAGCAGGCGACCTATCGCGCCGCGACCACCGACGACATCGCCTGGTTGCTCGACACGTTCGCCGATGCCGCCGGCCGGGTGCAGGCGGCGGGCGGCGATGCCGTGGAGATCCACGGCGCGCACGGCTACCTGATCAACACCTTCTTGTCGCGAGAGTTCAACCAGCGCACCGACGAGTACGGCGGGTCGCTGGAGAACCGTTGCCGGTTGCTTGTCGAGGTCATCGGCGCGGTGCGCGCCCGCGTCGGCGAGACGATGGCTATCTCGGTGCGTCTCAACGGGTGTGAGTACGGACTGGACGACGGGATCACGATCGAGGAGACCGTCGCCACGGCGCGCATCGCTGAGGCCGCCGGCGCGGATGTGATCAGCATCTCGGCCCAGGCCGGCAACCCGTTCCGCGACTTCACCAAGGGGCCGCTGCCCAGCGAGGTCGGCCAGTACCGCCCGATGGCCGGGGCCGTGAAGGCTGCGATCGGCATCCCGGTGATCGCTGTGGGTCGGCTCCTTCCGGAGCTGGCCGAGGAGATGCTGGCCAACGGCGAGTGCGACTTTGTCGCGATGGGTCGCCAGCAGCTCGCCGACCCTGAGCTGGCCAACAAGATCTCGGCCGGCAGACGAGCATCCGTGCGGCCCTGCATCAACTGCTACGTGTGCGTGGAGCAGAACTTCTTCGACGCGTCGGCGATCTGCGCGGTGAACCCGGCGCTCGGCAACGAACCTGCGGCTGTCGCCGTGACGACAGCCGCGCCGACGCCCCGCCACATCGTCGTCGTCGGCGCCGGGCCCGCCGGGTTGGAGACCGCACGCATCGCCGCCGGCCGCGGCCATCGCGTCACCGTGCTCGAACGGGCGTCGACGATCGGCGGCTCGACGTGGTTCGCGACGATGACCGGCTCACCCAACGCGATGCTGGTCGAGTGGTTGGCGCACGAGACGGC
>JAOBWQ010000138.1 GCA_025463425.1 Ilumatobacteraceae bacterium
ACCACGGGCAGTGATCGGGCCACGCACTGCTCGAGCTGGGCGCGCAGGTCGGTCGAGATCGTCGGATCGGCGAGGGTGCGCGTCACCGGATAGGCGGTTCGGCTGGTGTGCTCGTCGCACAGCAGGACGGCAGCGGGATCCGTGTCGAAGTGGCCCGGGGACGTCTCGGTGAACCGGGCCGAGGCGATCAGCCCGTCGAGGGTGCGCGGGTCGGCGTACTTGCCGGCAACGTGCCAGCCCATGCCCGAGACCAGGTTGCCGACGCTCCAGAACACCCAGGTGCCGTTGACCTGTTCGAGTGGCTGCACGACGTGCGGTCCGTGCTCGATGACGAGGTCGACGTGCGACATCTGCGTGAACGCCGTGATGAACGCGCGGTCGGCATCGGTCGGTCCCGTCAGCAGCTCCTGGGAGATGTGCACGCTGACGATCACGACCTCAGCACCCTGGGCCCGAGCCGCGTTCACGGCGGCGGCCACCACGGCGGGATCCGTGGTGAAGTGGAGGCGCCACGCATCGGCGGGCAGGACCGTGTTCGAGTACGTCGTGTAGGAGAGGTGCGCGACGCGCACCCCGTTGACGACGAAGGTGTCCGGTGCCGTTTCCGCCGGTGCGCGCGCCGTACCGTCGTGCGAGATGCCGGCCGCATCGAGCGCGTCGAGGGTGGAGTCGATGCCCACAGGACCGAGATCGTTGCTGTGGTTGGAAGCGGTGCTGCAACGGTCGTAGCCGGCGGCACGCAGACCGCCCGCCACTTCGTACGGCGCGGCGATCAGGTTCCCACCGAAGGGCGAGTGGCCGTACACGCCGGGTCGTTGCCCAGGCACGCCGATCGGGATCTCCATGTGGCAGATCGCGAGATCGGCATCGTTCAACACCGGACGGATCGCCGCGAACACCGGGGTGTAGTCGAAGCGGATGCCCGGTCCGGCGGCGGCCGCAGCGGCAGCGTTGACGGCAGCCTCGGTGAGGACATCGCCGGTGCCCACCACCGAGAACGTCCTGCCGGGCGGGTGCACGCGCACGGCCAGCGCCGAGGCAACACCGGGTCCGGAACCGACGTCGGCGTGCGCGCCCGTGGCGGCGATTCCGACGCCGGCCACGATCGCGATGCACGCGGCGACGGAACGGCTCCGTGCCGCTCGGGACATCAGGCGGTGGAGCCCGCGTCGACGAGGATGTTCGCGCCGGTGATGTGGTTGGCGTCCGATGATGCGAGGAAGGTGACCGTGCCAGCGATCTCCTCCGCTGTCGACATCCGCCCGAGCAAGCCGTGCGAGCGGTGCATCAGGTGCGGGTCGGCGTCGGCCGGCGGCGTGAACAGCCGGAGCAGCGGCGTGTCGATCGCGCCCGGGCTGACCGCGTTGGCGCGCAGTCCCTGCGGGCCGTACTCGACCGCCAGCGACTTGGTGAACGACAGCAACGCGCCCTTCGTGGCGCTGTACGTGGTGAGGTAAGCGCTGCCGCGCACGGCTGCGGCGGACACGATGTTGACGACACAACCACGCGACGCGAGGAGTGCGTTCAGCGCGGCATGGCAGGTGTGGAACGGTCCGTAGAAGTTGACGGCCATCACCCGCTGCAGCTCGGCAGGCGTGACCTCGTGGAACCGTTGGTAGGAGCCGGTGCCGGCGCAGTTGATCAGCGCGTCGATGCCGCCGGCATCCGTTGCAACGCCGATCGCTCGGTCGACCTGGGCGGGGTCGGCGACATCGCATTCGACTGCGGTCGCCGTGCCGCCGTCGCCGCGGATCAGCTCGAGCGTCGTCGCCCCGCCCCCATCGGCGATGTCGAGGCATGTGACGATCCCGCCCTCGGCGGCGATCCGCCGCGCCGTGGCCTGACCCACACCGGATGCCGCACCGGTGATCACGACCCGCCGACCATCGAACCTCGCCATCAGCTGCGCACCATCAGAACGGATCCATCAGAACGGATCCATCAGAGCGGGACGCCGGAGGGAACGCACGACGCGTCCCACAGACCGTCCCACCATCCGCGCTCGGTCGCGAGCGGATCCTCGACGACTGCCGGTGTCGTGTCGAGCACCATCGTCGAACGGTGTGCCGTGTCGTACTGCGGCCACGCCCCGACGGCATCGCACGACGGATCGCCCGTGGCGGCGAACGAGGCCCACGCCGATCGCAGCGCGCGCCCGACCGCGAACGCGGACTCGTCGGCACCGACGAACTCGCCCCAACTCCCCTCGCCCGAGCCGAACGCGTCGAAGACGAACGGGAGGTCGATCGCGTGGAAGGCCCCGACGTCGCGGCCGTCGGCCCGGCGGGCCTGCCACGCGAAGAGGTAGGCGTAGGTCGCCCCGGGACCGTGGCGCGAATCGAGGATCCGCACGACGGGAAGCCGCATGATCCCGTCGGTGTTGATCTCCGCCCAGGCGTCGGAGCCCGACGGCCGCGCCGAGCCGGCGGCGCGGTCGAGGTACGCGCCGGTCAACCGATCGGCGACCTCGGCGCCGGGGTCGCTGCCCATCCGCGCGGTCAGGTACTGGCGGGTCCACTTGGCCATGCCGTCGCGGCCCAGCGCATCGGCGCGAGGGTCCGGGAACAGCCGCATCTCGTCCGAGGTGAAGCCGATCAGCAGATCGAGGTCGTCCACCGATCCTGCGGCCACGGCAGCCGTCGGGGTGGTCGTGACGAACACGTCGTCGACCACCGGATGGAAGGGCATCGTCCCGATCGAGAACAGCAGCTGGTTGGCGACGTTGGTCTGGGCGTCCAGCAGTTGCTGCGCAGTGAGCGCACGCAGCTCGTCGACCGTGCTGACCCCCGTCTCCTTCAGCAACGCCGCGGTGACGCGGGAGCTCGTGTCGGTGCGCTGGGTGAAGTCGACGCCTGGGCTCTGCACGATCGCCCGGCGCACGACCGATGTCAGACCGGGCGTGGTCAGCAGGTTCATGATCGATCCCGCGCCGCCACTCTCGCCGAACACGGTGATCCGGTCAGGGTCGCCGCCGAGCTCGGCGATGTGGTCGCGCACCCACTGCAGGCCGAGGCGTTGGTCGTGACTCCCGCAGTTCGGGTCCGCCGTCTCGCCGCCGGGTACCGAGCGCAGATCGAGAAAGCCGAACGCGCCGACTCGGTAGTTGATCGACACGACGACGACGTTTTGCTCGGCCGCCAATCTGGCGCCGTGGTAGGTCGGCGATGCCGAGCCGCCGACGATGAAGGCGCCGCCGTACAGCCACACCATCACGGGCAACCGCTCGCCGTCAGATGCGGGCGTCCACACGTTGAGGCTGAGGCAGTCCTCGCTGACAGGGCCGGGATCCATGCCCGGAACCGCGGTGGCCAACATGCCCTCCCGCGACTGCATCGGCGCGGGCCCGAACGCGTCGTACGACCTCGACCAGTCCGGCGCCGGAGCGGCCTCGGCGCGGCGGAACCGCCGCGCACCGACGGGAGCGATGCCGTACGGGATCCCCAGCAACTCGCGCACGCCCGCCGTCGACTCAGTAGGCATTGGGGTCGGCCTGGATCGCGGCGGGGACGGGATGGCTGTAGAGGTCACTGGCGTTGGCCCAGGTGATCTTGCGGATGTCTTCGGCCGGCAGGTCGCCGATCTCCTCGCGGATCACCTGCTGGGTGCGCGGCCACGTGGAGTCGCAGTGCGGGTAGTCCGACTCCAGCAGGATGTTCCCCACGCCGATCCGCTCGCGCTGCACGAACGACGATTGGTCCTCCACGGCACAGAACCAGAAGTTGCGCTTGAGCACCTCGGCCGGGGTGAGATCGCCCTTCCAGGTGCCGTACATTGAGTTGTAGCTCTGCATGTGATCGAGCCGATCGAGCAGACCAGCCACCCACCCGATGCCACCCTCGGACATGCAGATCTTGAGGTCCGGGAAGCGCACCGGCATCATCGAGAACAGCCAGTCGACCGCAGCGAACATCGCGTAGCCGAAGAACAGCACGCCGACGACGTCAGGCGGCGCGTCGTCGGTGGTCGATGGCGAGGCGCCGGACGAACCGATGTGCAGGTTGACGACCGTGCCGGTCTCGGCGCAGGCACGCATGATCGGGTCCCAGTGGCCGGAGTGCAACGTGGGCAGGCCGAGCGCGTGCGGGCTCTCGGTGAACGTGACCGCGTGGTACCCGCGCGCCGCGTTCTCGCGGATCATCTCGGCGCCGACCTCCGGGTCGAGCAACCACGGCAGTTGGCAGGGGATGATCCGGCCTGGGTGCGTGCCGGCCCATTCCTCGAGATGCCAGTCGTTCCAGGCGCGCACGCAGGCCATCGCGAGGTCCTTGTCGGGCGTGGTCATCTGCAGTCGCTGACCGGCGAAGCCGGGCAGGAACGACGGGAAGTTCAACGACGCGTAGACGCCGTTCAGGTCCATGTCGGCGACGCGGGCGTCGATGTCCCATGCGCCACGACGCATCTCCTCGAAGCGCACCGGCTCGAAGCCCCACTCCGACACCGGCCGGCCGACCACCGCGTTGAACCCGACGTTGGGGAGATCGACGCCGTCGTACACCCACGTCTGCTTGCCGTCGGCGGTCTCGACGACCTTCGGGGCGCGATCGGCCATCGCCTTGGGCACACGGCCCTCGAACGTGTGCGGCGGCTCGACGATGTGATCGTCGACCGAGATCACCGTGTACTCGCGCTGGGCCCGCGGCGGGTCGGGCAAGAAGGTGACCGACCGCTCGGCACCGACCGCCGCTTGGGTGAAGCTGAGATCGCTGGCCAGATCATCGAGGCTGCGCATGGGAGGTCTCCGTGTCCGTTCGGTTCGGTTCAGGTCAGCACGTCGGGCTCGTCGCGCAGCAGGGCGCGCACCGCCCCGGCGAAGTAGACCGGCGCACCGCGTTCGAGCAATGACGCCTTCATGCCCACCATCTGACCGCGGCCCATCGCCAGCGGCTGACGGCCCGTGACCATCACGTCGTAGGCGAGGCGGCAGGCGCGGTCCAGCGATGCGGCGCGGTAGACGGCTTCCTCGATGGTGGCTCCGGTGACGATGATGCCGTGCGAGCCGAGGAACACGACCGGTGCATCACCGATCTCCGCGGCGAGATCCGCGCCGAGATCTGCCGTGTCGACCTCGCCCGTGTACTCCTGCACGAAGCGGATGTCGTCGAGGAACATCGAGCCCGTCTGGTGGACGAGATCGGGCAGGACCCCGAGCGCCGTCATCAGCGTGACGTAGTTCGGATGGTTGTGGATCACCACTCGCGCATCGGCGCGCCGGCGGTGGAGCTCGGTGTGGATGTGGATGGCGGGCGTGACATCCCACCGGCCGGCCACGACCGTGCCGCCGGCGTCGACCTCGCAGATGTCGGATGCGCTGATCTCGCGCCACCAGAGGCCCCACGGGTTGACGAGCATCGTCTCCTCGCCCGGGCGTTGCCATGTGATGTGTCCGGCGATGTTCTCGGAGAAGCCCTCACGAGCGAGCACACGGAAGGCGCAGGCCAATTTCTGCTCGTCGTCGAGATCCACCCCGATCGGTGGCGTGATCTTCGGAGCCCAGACTCCGAGGCCACCCTTGCGATCGGAGTCCGCCGCGGGGAGCGTGTCGGTCATCGGGTCATCTTGGCACGGGGTCCGTGCCGCTGACGATGGGGAGAGGGGCGTCTCCTACGCTCGTCGCCATGCGTGTTGTGGTGCTCGACGACTATCAGAACCTGGCTGCGAGCTACGTCGATTGGGGCGACCTCCAGCCGGAGTCGATCACCGAGCACATCGGCGACGAAGCAGCGTTGGCAGACGCGCTGCAGGGTGCCGAGATCGTGGTCGCGATGCGCGAGCGCACGGCGTTCCCGGCCGGGCTGTTCGACCGTCTGCCGGACCTCCAACTGCTGGTCACCACCGGCAACCGCAACGCGGTGATCGACCTCGACGCCGCAGCGTCACACGGCGTCACCGTCTGCGGCACGATGGGCATCATCACCTCGACGTCGGAGCTGACCTGGGCGCTCATCCACGCCGTCGGTCGCCACGTCGCTGCAGACGATGCCACGATGCGCTCCGGCGGCTGGCAGACCCGGCTCGGCACGGGCCTCGCCGGCCAACGGCTCGGCGTGATCGGCCTCGGCAACATCGGCGGGCTGGTCGCCAAGGTCGGCCTTGCGTTCGGCATGGACGTGGTCGCATGGAGCCAGAACCTCACCCAGGAGCGCGCCGACA
>JAOBWQ010000242.1 GCA_025463425.1 Ilumatobacteraceae bacterium
GAGGTTGAGCGGGACGTCCAAGTCGGCAATGAGCTCAGATTCCAAGGTCCACGGTTCGGTATGGACGATCCAGCTCACGAGTGCGTTTGCGGACATCCACTCCGACAGCGTTTGCTCTCCGGCACCAAAGGTCATTCGTGTACCCGACCCGACTCGGCGAAGTTCGATGCCGAGCTCAGCTGACAGAAGCACGCCGAGCGTCTTTCTGAGCGTGGAGCCTTCGGCGTTGCCGGCGTAGTGGTACCGGATCCTGTCGCGAAGCCGTTGGCTGCTGGGCTTGCGACCGTTTGCCGGAGGTGCCTTCGGGCTCATCCCGGTGTACAGCAGTGTGCATCCTCCGCTCAGTAGGCACTCCGACGTGTCAACCGGCGTTGGTAGCACCCGGAACCACCACCCGTAGGTGCCTGGCTCTTCGGCACCGGGCATGGCGAGGCCAGGACCTCCGAGCGTGCATAGAGCGGCGCCTCGACGAATTCTCGCCGCGGGTTCGGCGCACCAACGTTTCCATCCATGAGCACAATCCTGCCGCGGCGACTGCCCACCCGATACACGATGGAGAATCCCATCTCGCCCCTCGAGTCACGGGCCGCTCCTGGCACCGGAGTGCGGGTAGGACGCGCAGAACGCGCAGCACAGAACGATGGCGAACTCGTCCGCACGAGCGAGCGCCGAACGAGCGTCGGGACGTGCCTCATACCGGGCGGTATGAGATTTGGACGCGCCGATCGGCGCGATCGTTGATGCCGTGGGCAGCGTCGTTCTGCGCTGCGCTCGCCGCATCAGGTGAGGTCGATGAAGACGTCGGAGAGCACGTTCTCGTTGCGCAATCCGCACACCTCGAGAGAGTAGGTGTACTGGTTGTTGTCCACGACGGCGCCGATGATTGACTTGCTCGTGACCGTCACATCGCCAGGCGCGCCCGTTGTCGCCACCGTCGCCATCAGCTCCGATGCTGCAGCGGTGCCGTGGATGTTGCGCCGCAACTTCACCACGACATCATTGTCGGTGCTGCCATCTCGAACGTCGGCAGTCATCGCAGTCACCTTCGATCCGCCAGGCAGCTCGACGCTGGCGTCCGCGCACAAGATGAAAAAGCCAGCGGAGACCGCACTCACAATTCCACTCTCGGCACTGTGGTTGATCATGCTCTGGCCGTCCGAGGTGAACGCGTTGGCGTCGACGCCGACCCTGGTGACCGCCGCTGGTGCCCCTGCAGTGACGTCGATCGCGTCGTAGAACCCGACCACGTCGGCGATCACGTCGACCGACCCGGCGCTGTTGAAAAACGAGACCTTGCCAGCGGAGGAGAGCTTGACGTCGACCTTGTTCGGCGTCGGCGGCGAACCGGCCACCCAGTTCAAGTTTGACGCGGTTGGTTGTGGGGCGTCGGCCGGCCAGGCCGTCAGGAAGCTGGAAGCCGTGCCATTGACGGTGGTGACGTTCATCGCCACACCGCTCGCGCCACCGGGAATCGTGCAATTGCCGTTCGTGCCGGTCACCTGCGCCGTGAAGGTCTCACCCCCGCCGAGGGGCACGTTGCGTGCACCAACTGTTGATTCCGCGCGGGTGTCGATCAGACGGCACGGGGTGATAGGCACGAACCCGGTGCTTCCGGGGGTGTTCGTGGCGTGTGCGATGACGAGGCCGCCGGCCCCCACTGTCACTGCGACCGCTGCGCCGATGGCCGCCCACCGGGCACGGCCGAGTCCTGAGATCCTGTCCATGGTCATCTGCTCCCATTCGTCGATCCGACCACTTGATCGTCGCGGAAAGAGGTGCACGCCGAATCAGGGAAACCCCTACACGCGTCGTGCGGAGTGTCAGGGTCGGCGCAAGCCACTGCCGCACACGTCGAGCCCCTGTTCGGGCCACTCTGCCCTCCATATCAACGACCTCTCTGAGAGCTACAGCGAGCGCAGAACGACGCAACCCGTGGGTACAGGACGCGCTGCAGGTGAGCGAGCGATCGCAAGCCAGCGTGCTCGTTGATGAGCTGCCCTTGAAGTGCCGGTAGGAGACACAGAACGTGCGGCGCATATTCGCAGCGCGTGCGTGCATCGCGACAAGCACATATCGACGCCTCCGCGTGGTGGTTCTCACCTGTCGGCGGAGGCCTGCTCGTTGTCTGCGCAGTGAATCACTCTGAGGACTTCAGATCGATGCGCATCAGGTCGGTGGCGATGATCACTTCGCCGGTGTAACCGCTCGAGCGGATCTCGGCGAGGAAGGCGCGCTCATCGGGCTCGGTGTTCGGGGCCGGAAGGAGGTGCGTGAGAACGGTTGTGGGAATGTTCAAGGAATCGGCGAGAACACCGACAGAGAACGCGCTCGCGTTCCATTCGAGCAGTGTCGGACTGCATCTGTCGCTTCTGACTGCCTCGTGGATCAACACGTCCGCGCCAACTGCGAGCAACTCGACGCCCTCGCAAACGGCCGTGTCGCCACTGATCGCAACCACACGATCATCGGTCACAATCCGGTATCCGACGGCAGCTTCAATCGGGTGGTGGTCGACCAAGGCTGCGCTCACGGACCATTGGCCTACGTCGAAGACGACCTTCGGTGCCGGAGCCGGGTCGAAATCGATCACGCGGACCGCCGGTCGCGTCGGCCCGGTCGTCGGCCCCTGCGAGTAGAACGCCTCGTCTTCGAAACCATCGAGACAACCTTGCGCGAAACGCCCGCACGGGCCGTTGGGCGCAAGCACCGTCAAGGGCTCGGAACCGCCAGCGACCCACCGGGAAATCGCGAGCGACGCAAGATCACTGACGTGATCACTGTGGTGATGCGTCAACGCCACGGCGTCAAGCTGACCGAGATCGAGTCCAGCCTGCAGCACGCGCTGCGTCACTCCACGGCCACAATCCACCAGTAGCCAACGATCACCGGCCACCACGGCGACACCGGAGCCGCACCGTGCCGGATCTGGGTTCGGGGTTCCCGTCCCCAAGAGCACGACACACACCACCAACACATCCTACGAGTGCCTGCGTTGCGAGCCGAACGCATAGGTGGCTTGCACCGGAGACCGTCCCGTCGGGCCAGCGTGAGAACTCGACATCGGTCACGCCGACCAGTGCCGCGCCAGCTCGCTCCTCGGCTTCCCGACGTGGTCCACATCGCGCGGGATCGAGAGCGTCGATCCCAGCCTCGCCGCTGGTCACCAGCAGGTACGTCACGGTCTTGCCCTGAGTGGTCCAGCGAGCGATCGCACTTGCCGCGCCGTACTCGAGGTCATCGGGATGCGCAACGACTGCGAGGCATCGCTCCCAATCCTCCGACGCCGGCTCCCTACCTGCACCGCATCCTCGCCGGACAATGCGACCGAGGCCACGGGCATCCGCAGCGATCAGCGCGGAAGCCGCTATCACGAGACATCATCCGGATGGGTACTTGCATATGCAACAGCATCGACCGGGGCATCAGCGACGTACCCGACGGGCAGTCGAATGGTGCCGGCGACGCTGCCGACGTAGACCTCCCACGCGTGATAGCCGCGGTAGGCGAGCGGGTCCGCGACCAGGTTCGATGCATATGCAATGACCGCGCGCACGTAGCCCTCGTTCGGGTTGTAGGTGTACAGCGCTGCCAGCATGTCGGTGGGCGCGCCGCTGGCGGCCAGGTAGGTGGCCGCTCCGAGGATCGCATCGTGAGGGTCGTCGATGTCGCCGGTGCAGCAATCGGCCCAGGTCTCCGGAAGGAACTGCATCGGCCCCTCGGCGCCCGCGGAGGATCGACCGCTGATCCGCCCCATCCGGGTCTCGACCAAGTTGATCGCCGCCAGGTACTGCCACGGCACCCCGGTCGCAGCCTCCGCGTCGTGGTAGTCGTTCAGCAACTCGTCGATCGGGCGCGGCTCGACGATGGACCATGCCGGTAGCGTCGGCGACGGCTCACTCGGCGGCGCCCCAGCGGCGTGATCGGCGACCGCCTGCCTTGCGTCGACGTTGAACCCGAACGCGACCGCGACATCGGCAGGGATCAAGCCGGTGACGGCCTCCAGCAGTTCGGGGTGCCTGGCCAGGAGTTGGTAGGCGTGCTGCTGCCGCCGGCCGAACGCTGCGACCGACGCCGCCGACAGAGACGTGTCACGGATCCCCTGTTCGGCCGCCGTGATCTCGTCGGCGATGGCGCCGGCCGTAGCGGGCGATGCCGCGGTCGTGCTGGTGCCGGTGGTGGAGGCGTTGATGCTGGTGGCCGCCATCGCCACCGTGTCGGCGACCGTGACCGCGGTGGTCGTCGGCGGGCCGGCGGTGGTGTCGACGACATCCGTCGACGCGGCCGGCGGGCCCGTGCTCGTCGCTGGTGCGGCAGAGAACAGCGGAGGAGTCGTTGCGCTCGACCGGTCGGCGCTCTCGGCGCAGCCCGAGACGAACAACACGGCGACCGTCAACGCAACGGCACGGACGACACCCAGAGTCTGACTGCCGCGCTGCACGGGCCGATGGTACGCAACCGAGCGCGACAGGATGTCGAGTAGCTTGCTAGCATACTCGCCGTGGCAGCCGACGAGGTCAAGCAGTTCAACGTGTACCTGCCGATCGGGTTGATCAAGCAGGTCAAGCACCGTGCGATCGAGGCCGAATTGTCGTTGTCGGCCCTAGTCGCCGATGCGCTGCGCCGCTACCTCGCCGACCCACCAACACAATCAACCGAAGAGGAGACCTGACATGACGACGACCGAAGGCATCGAGGCCGTGTTCCTGGAAACGCACAACTGGGGCAAGGCCGCCAAGTTCTTCCAGGCGCTCGGCTTCCAGCTCGACTTCGAGACCGATCACAACTCGGGGCAGCTCCGCAACGGGAATGGCCCGTACGTGTTCATCGCCGAGGTGCCGGAGAACCAACCGTGCGGGATGCAACTGGTGATGAAGGTGGCCGACGCAGAGGCGCTGCAGCTCGACCCGCTGGTCGAGGTGGTCACACCGTTCACCGACACCCACTTCGGCACGAAGGAGATGACGGTGCGCGATCCAGACGGGCGCGTCTGGAGCCTGATGGCTCCCGGCGGGTCAGCGGCGGGAGCGCACGGATCATGACCGGCGATCTCGCCGGCGCCCCGGACAACACCGCGGTGCGGGTCGCGTTGTGGCGGGCACTGCACGTCGAGGTCGATGCGGTGCCGCACGTGCTCGAGGACGTCATCGGTCTGCAGCTGGCGGCGCCCGACGACGACTGGCGCGACCGTCCCGACATGCATCCATCGGGAACCAGCGGGTTCCGCGCATCGATCGTCGCCCGTGCCCGGTTCATCGAGGATCTCGTGCTCGAGCAGGTCGACGCCGGCGTCACCCAGTTCGTCGTCCTCGGAGCCGGGTTGGACACGTTCGCCCAGCGCCGGAACGACCTCGGCGACCGGCTGACCGTGTTCGAGATCGACCAGCCCGGCACCCAGGCATGGAAGCGTCGTCGGCTCACAGAGACCGGCATCGGCGTGCCCGATCACCTCCGTTTCGTGCCGGTCGACTTCGAGTCCGGCGACAGCTGGTGGGACGGTCTCGTCGCCGCGGGCTTCGTCGCCTCCCGGCCGGCGCTCGTCGCGTCGACCGGCGTCACGATGTACCTGAGCAAGGCGGCAACATCGGCAACGCTCGAACAGCTCGCCGCGCTCGCACCCGGTTCGACGGTGGCGATGACCTTCCTGCTGCCGATGGAGTTGCTCGACGAGGAGGATCGGCCCGGGCTCGAGCTCAGCTCCCGCGGCGCACGCGCCGCCGGCACACCGTTCATCAGCTTCTACTCGCCCGAGGAGATGGTTGCGCTCGCCCACGCGGCGGGGTTCGACGAAGCTCGCCACGTCTCCTCGAAGTTGTTGGCAGACCGGTACTTCGCTGGTCGCCCCGACGGTCTGCGGCCATCGACCGGTGAGGACCTCCTGGTCGCGACCACCTGAGCCGGCGCCCGACCGTTCGGGTCGGCGTGCGACATGGAGTCGTGCCAGCCTTGCGCACGCAGCGCCGGCGGACCGCCCGCTGGACATCACCGAGGAGCATCCCCCATGAGCAATCCCTTCAGTTATGCCGGTCGACGCGTCGTCGTCACCGGTGCTGCCACCGGGGTGGGTGCCGCGCTGCTCGACCTGCTGGTCGAGCTAGGCGGCCCCGAGGTGACGGTGCTCGACATCAAGGAGCCAATCGGCCCGCACTCGAAGTTCATCGCCTGCAACCTGTCCGAGCGCGGCGCGGTCGACGCGGCCATCGCCGAGATCGAAGGGCCGGTCGACGTGTTGTTCAACAACGCCGGCGTCGCCGCGACACAGGCGCCGCAGATCGTGCTCGCCGTGAACTACCTCGCCCTGCGCAGG
>JAOBWQ010000288.1 GCA_025463425.1 Ilumatobacteraceae bacterium
GACTGCGTCGTCATCTGCCTGGTCGGCGAGCGTGGTCGTGAGGTGCGTGAGTTCCTCGAGGACGATCTCGGGCCCGACGCTGCATCGCGAGCTGCCGTCGTGGTGGCGACCTCCGACCAACCGGCGCTCGTGCGTGTCCGCGCCCTGCGCTACGCCACGGCGATCGCCGAGCAACTCGCCGACGAGGGCCGCGACGTCCTCTTCCTCTGCGACTCGTTGACCCGTTTCGCGCTCGCCCAGCGCGAGGTCGGCCTGGCCGCCGGCGAGCCACCGACCGCACGCGGCTTCACGCCCTCGGTCTTCGCCGCGCTGCCGCGCCTGCTGGAGCGCACCGGTCCACGCGAGAACGGCACGATCACCGCGATCTACACGGTGCTCGTCGACGGCGACGACCACAACGACCCGATCGCGGACACCGTCCGAGGCATCCTGGACGGTCACATCGTCCTCGATCGCCGGCTGGCCCACGCCGGTCGCTATCCAGCCGTCGACCCGCTGATGTCCATCTCCCGGCTCGCGTCGAAGGTGCTCGACCCGGCCAAGGTCGCCATCGCCGACCGGGCCCGTCGCGCACTGTCCGCGGCCGAAGCCGTGCGCGACCTCGTCGAGGTCGGCGCGTACGCGCCGGGCAGCAACCTCGAGGCCGACGAAGGGCTGGAGATGAGCCCAGCACTGATCGAGCTGTGCCGTCAACGCATCGACGAGATCTCGTCCCTGGACGACACCTTCACCGGCCTCGCTGCGATCGCAGCCGAGGTCGACCGAGCCCACGGAGCCCGCCCATGAGCAACCAACGAGGCGACGTCGTCGTCCGTGTCAGGACCATCGCCGAGAACATCGCCGGCGCAGAGGCGGCGACCGCAGCGATGTCAGCCATCGCCGCTGACGAGGCTGCTGCGACCGCCCATCGGCGTGCCACGGTGCATCCCCTGTCCGGCTCGACCGGGTCGCTCGGCGCGATGGATCTGATGACTGCGGTCGGCACGGCGAGCGCGCTTCGCGAAAGCGCGTTGACCGCCTCGCGGCGCGCCGCGCTGGCCCAACAGTCGCTCGACGATTCACGGCGCGCCGCACACGCTGCCACCGCGAGCCGCAAGGCAGCCGAGCGCCTCGTCGAACGACGGATGGCCATCGTCGACCTCGAAGCCAGACGGCGCGAGCAGCGCACGATGGACGAGCACGCAGCCTCGCCGCACGCGAGTCGCTGAGGCGCGTCCCGATGAGGTCCTGGCGATGAGCATGAGCCCCCCGAGCGCGGTCGCGATGATCATGTCGCGCATCGCCGAGGTGTCGCGCCCGCCGGCAGCGGTGAGCGACCTCACCAACCGCTTCGCCGCGCAGCTCACCACTGCGGCCGCCGACACGGCAGACACGTCCGCGACGACGTCCACCACCGCCTCGACCACCGGCTTCACGTCCGGTGGTGTCTCCGTCAACGGCACCATCCAGGTCGCGCGGATCGAGCGTCCGGGCACACGAGCTTCATCGGCCGCGTCCGGCGCGACCCTGACCGTCGACGGCTCGCTGCCACCGGCATCGGGGGTGTGGGTCGACCGCATCCCGAACGCGCGCGGCGTCGCGCTCGCGCCCACGATCCAGGCTGCCGCGACGAAGTACGGGCTCGACCCTGCCTTCTTGGCCGCCGTGTTCTGGACCGAGTCGTCCTACACGCCCAACGTCGTGTCGCCGACGGGCGCGATCGGCCTCGGCCAGCTGATGCCGGAGACCGCGGAATGGCTCAAGGTGGACCCGTGGGACCCGACCCAGAACGTCGACGGGTCGGCCAAGTTCTACCGCTACCTGCTCGACAAGAACCATGGCGATCTCACCCTCGCGATCGCCTCATATGCCGCCGGACCAGGTGCTGTGCAGCGCGCCGGTGGCATCCCCGATCAGTTCACGGCCAACTACGTCACCAAGTTGCTGGCTCGTCGCGACTACCTGAACGGAGTGCGCTCGACGCCCCCGTGAGGGTCCGGAATCGGTCCCTTGAACGAATCTCGGCGCGAGCCGATCAGCGGAATGCACGGAGCATCCGAACGAAGTGCTGCCACGGACGGCAGGTCCAGATGACCGGTCACAACGACCGGTCCGACTGTTGTGGTGGGATGACCTTGATCGTGAAACACTCTCCGAGAACCGATGACGCCGCGTCACACGTGGCGCAGGTGGGCGTGCCGGTTGGCTTCTCCGCCGTCCTGCTGGCCGTGATCCTGTCGGCCAGCGGCAGCGCCGGCGTCACGAACGCGCAGCCCGCCCCGAGCAAGCAAGCTCCCTCGACCACCACTGCGACCGACGACTCCACCGCGGCAATCGGTGGCGTCGTGCCGACATCGGCCGTCGTCGGCCAGCTCGCCCCGGTGCCAGCCGGGGTCGACGGTGCCGGCGCCGTTCCGATCGTCGCCACCGACGCGCCGCCGACACCCGGAGCCGGCGTGCCGGTCATTGCCGACCCGACCGCAGTCACCACCGCTGCCACCGCCGATCCCACGTCCGCCGCGACGACTGGTATCCGCACCGGCGGGACGGGCGGTCACCCGGCGCCCACGACCACGGCCATCGCCACCCCGGATGCAACGGGCGTCCCGGCCGACACCGTGGCCGCTGCCGTCGACCCGACCACCGCCGCAGCCCCCGTCGCAACGGATGCAACGACGGTTGCGCCGGACGCCGAGACGACCACTGCCATCGCGACGAACACCACCGTCGCCTCGACCGCAGTCGTCGACACCGCAGTCCCGGACACCACGGTCACCACCACCGTGCCAGCGACAGCGACAGCGACGGCAACGCCGCCGACGCCGCCGCCGGGCATCGATCCCGCCTCGACCGCGGCCGCCACCAGCCTGGCCGCCACCATCGCGAACGCTGCGACGACGCTCGACGCTCCGGTCGAAGCCGACCACACCTCGATCAAGAAGTTCGTCGCCTCGACCAACGAGACGGAGTCGACGCTCACGCCGACAGCGACCGCAGCCCGGGCGATCGTCGAGCCGACGAGCCATGTCGCTCCGTCGTCGAGCACGCCCAACACCACGGCCGTCTACAACGTGGACCGGATTCGCTACGTGCGAGCGATGGCCCCGAACCGTGAGGTGCAGCGCCTCGCCCTCGACCTCGACGGCGTCCGGATCTCCGTGCGCGTCGATGGCGGCAAGTCGACGGTCGGCATCGTGTCCGACCCCGACAACGCTCTCGGCGGGAGCTGGGTCCACCAGGTCGAGCGCACGATCGACCAGACCGTGCGGGCCGCGACCTCGAATGCCGGTGGTTCGGGCCCCGGCCACTCCTCCTCCGGCAACGGTCAGCCCCAGGGCGACCTCGCCAACGACGCCCGGCAGCGACGCTCGCAGGCCCAGTCCACATGGGTCGAGCACTCGGGCACCGCGTTCAGCGGGCTCCGCTGGGCCGAAGTGGCGCATCAGCTCTCGACCCAGAGCTCCACCGCCGACGACACGGCCAACGCCGCCGGAACCTCCCTGACCGGAGCCACGCTCACGGGAATCGAGGTCTGACATGTCCGCAGTCGACGCACTTGCCGCCGCCAACGCACCGGGCACCTCCACCGGTTCCGCCGACATCTTCGGCGGGATGGGCCCGGACGCGTTCTTGAAGCTGCTCGTCGCCCAGCTCCGCTACCAGAACCCGATGAACCCGTCCGATCCAACGGCGATGATGGGCCAGGTCGCCCAATACGCCCAGGTCGAGTCGCTCAAGAAGATGCAGCAGGGCCAGGCCACGGAGCAATCCCTGTCCGAGGCGAAGATGGCGACGGAGATGGTCGGCAGGACGATCACGGCCACCGACGGCAGCGCGACCGAGACCGGCAGGGTGATGTCCGCGAGGTTCACCCCCACCGGCCCGATCCTCGTCCTGGACACGGGGGCAGAGGTCACCCTCAGCGCCGTGGTCACCGTCGCCGAATCGCCGGCCGCGGCCGCCACCACTGCGCCCCCCTCGACCACGACTGCCCTGGCGTCGACCACCTCGACCGCCGATGCGATCGCCGCCTACACCGCGGCGGCGAACCCCGTCACCGCCAACGTCAACCAGCTCTGACCCATCCACCATCCCCACACCGAACAACCCGAATCCGCACCCTCACCCCGCACTTCCAGAACAGGACACCCCACCATGCTTCGTTCCCTCTACGCATCCATCAGCGGCCTCCGCGCCCACCAGGCAATGATGGATGTCACCGCCAACAACATCGCCAACGTCAACACCCAGGGCTTCAAGGCCGGCCGAGCGATCTTCGCCGACGCCCTCTCCCAGACCGTTCGCGGCGGTGGCATCCCCACCGATGCCAGCGGCAGCACCAACCCGATGCAGATCGGTCTCGGCAGCCGCGTCGCTGCGGTCTCGACCAGCTTCGACCAGGGCGCGCTCGAGCTCACCGGCCGCACGACCGACCTCGCCATCCAGGGCAACGGGTTCTTCGTCGTCGAGCGCGGCGGTTCACAGTTGATGACCCGTGACGGGTCGTTCAACTGGGACTCGTCCGGCCAGCTGGTCACCTCCGGCGGCGCACGCGTCCTCGGCTGGAACGCCGACCCGACCACAGGAGCGATCAACTCCTCGACCGCGCCGAGCTACATCGCCGTCCCCACCGGCGTTCTGCCGCCGGCTGCGACGACGTCGATCGTGCTCGGCGGCAACGTCTCTGCCGGTACCGCGGTCGGCGACTACGTCGCGACGTCGGGCACCGTGCACGACTCGCTCGGCACGGCGTTCACCCTGAGCCTGAAGCTGACCAAGACCGGCGTCGGCGCATGGTCGGGGACGGTCACCGCGACGGACCCGAACGGCGTCGTCAAGGACGTCACCCCGGTTCCGGCCCCGACGATGGCCTTCGACGCGGCGGGCAACCTGACGACCACGCCCGCCAACCTGACCCTCACCAGCGTCACGCTCGGCACGGGCGCCCCGCAGACGATCAGCATGTCGCTGGGCAACGCGCAGCACGCCTTCACCCAGTACGACCAGGTCAGCTCGATGGACATGCCCGTCAAGGACGGCTCCGCCGGCGCCGAGTTGGCATCGGTCAGCTTCGGCACCGACGGCTCCTGCACCGCGCAGTACACCAACGGCGACTCGAAGCTGATCGCCAAGGTCGCGATCGCCAACGTCACCAACCCCGAGGGCATGCTCAAGGCCGGCGACAACATGTTCGCCACCACCTTGACCTCGGGCGACCCGAC
>JAOBWQ010000291.1 GCA_025463425.1 Ilumatobacteraceae bacterium
GACCGTGCAGTTGGAAGATCTGCTCGATGATCACCGAGCCGGCGAGCAGGTAGCCGACGCGCACGCCGATGATGGTCAGCGCCGGCATCGCCGCGTTCTTCAACGCGTGCTTGATCGTGATCCGTGCCGGATGGAGCCCGCGCGCCTTCGCAGCGCGGATGTAGTCCTCCTGCGCGACGCCGACCAGACCGGTGCGCAGCTGCCGGGCCATCTCCGCGCCGCCGACGAGGGCGATGCTGAACGCCGGCATGATCATGTGCTTGGCCCACTCCAACGGCGATTTCGTGAACCCGACGTAGGTCATCGAGGGCAGCAGGTGGTTGCGCACCGACAGCACGTAGACGAACACCGTCGCCAGCAAGAAGTTCGGTGCGGCCAGCCCGAACGAGACGCCACCGAGCAGGAGCTTGTCGAGCTTGCTGCCCGGGCGCATGCCCTGGATGATGCCGAGCGGGATGCCGATCACGAACATCAGGATCAGCGATGCGATCGCCAGCGACAGTGTGACCGGGAACCGGCGGGCGATCTCGCTCGACACGGCCCGATGGGTGGCCACGGACTTGCCGAAGTTGCCGTGCAGCACGTCGCTCAACCAGCGCACGTACCGCACCGGCGCAGGATCGCTGAGGTGGAGCTCCTTGGTGACCTTGGCCAGCTGCTCGGCCGTCGCGCTGTCGCCGGCGATGGCCTGGGCAGGGTTGCCCTGGATGGTCTGGGCGAGGGCGAACGTGCCGATCGTGATCAGGAACATCAGCGGGATCGTGGCGAGCAGGCGCTTGACGATGACTCGGATCATTGGCGGCGCACACCCCCCTCGTGCCGGCGGCCACACCCTGGCCGTATCAATGTAAAGATAGCAGGGATGGTCTTCGTGCCTCAATCAGCGCAGGACTCGACGCCGCGCTGGCGCCCGCGTGTCAGCGAGTGCTCGGGGGGACGGCCGGCTGTTCGGCCATCCAGTCGACACGGTGGATCCGTTGGTGGATCTGCCACGGGCCTCCGGCGCCCGTACGCACGAAGACGTCGCGGTAGCGCAGGCCGCGAGTGCGCACTGTGCTGCCCGGCGCCGTGGTGACGAGATGGGCGACCGCGGCGGTCTCGACCCTGGCCGACATGCCGTCGCCCGCCAGTTCGATCACCGGCAGGCCGAACAGGTGAGTGCTCGCCGCGAGAGCGGACAGCCCGCGGAGGTGGGCAACGATCGCGTCACGCCCCGGCGCGATCTCGACCCCGCTGAACGTCGCCCGCGCATCGGCCGTGAAGCAGCGGCCGACTGCGCCGAAGTCACGATCGTCGAGCGCACGCCCGTAGCGCGCGAGCACGTCGGTGATCGCGTCGCGATCGTCCATCGGCGCGCTACCGGTCGCTCGTGAGCAGCAGCGCGGAGCCGTCCATCAGCGCCCCGGAGGTGACCGCGCAGACGTCGTGCTGCGGCACCTGCCGATGCCCGGCTCGACCCTGCACCTGCAGCGCGGCCTCGGCCACCGTGTTCATCCCGTGCAGGTAGCCCTCGGCCAGGAGCCCGCCGTGGGTGTTCACCGGCAGCCGCCCGCCGGCTCCGGTGGCGCCGGAGCGGACGAGCTCGCCGGAGCCGCCCCGATCGGCGAGACCGAGCCCCTCCAGGCCCATCAGCACGGTGCTCGTGAAGCAGTCGTAGATCTCGGCGAACTGCACGTCGCCGGGCACCAGGCCGGCGGCCGCGAACAGCTCGTCGCGCAGGATGCTCGTGTAGTTGCGGGTGTAGTCGTCCCACAGGAGGTGGTCGCCGATGTCGAGCCCGTGACGCGCCCCGGCCCGGTACGCGCCGGCCGCGATCACCGCCGGCGGGTTGGGGAGATCACGTGCGGCGTCGAGCGAGCTGACCACGACGGCGCATGCACCATCGACCTCCACCGTGCAATCGGAGGATCGGTACGGATCGACCACGATCGGCGACGCCAGGTACGACTCGAGATCGAGCGGCTCCCGCCGGTAGGCACGTTCGTTCGCCTGCGCATACGCGCGCTGTGACACAGCGACCGCGCCGAGGTCGAGCTCGGTCTGACCGGTCTCGTGCAAGAACCGCTGGGCCCACATCCCGCAGTACATGAGGTACGCGTCGTAGCCGATCGGGTACCGGAACTGGGCGCCCATCCCGTGGAACTGCATCGTGCCCACCCGTGGACCCGATCGCCCGTTCAGCGCCCGGAACACGACGACGTGTCGGGCCTGGCCGGTGGTCACGGCCGCCGCTGCCTGGGTGACGAGGTGGCACGGGGCCTCGCCACCGAGATCGACGTCGAGCGAGTAGCGCAGGGTCGGCAGGGCGAGCGCAGTCGACACCGCCTGGGAGTGCACGGAATCGTGCATCACCATGAAGCTGGACACGCCGTCGACGTCGGCGTGGGTCAGCCCTGCATCGGCGATCGCCACCGAGCACGCCTCCGTGGCCAGCGCCAACACGCTGCGCCCGGACCGCTTCGACAGGTCGGTGTAGCCCACACCCGTGATCGCGGCCCTGAAGTTCCCCACGCCGCCAACCTATCAATGATCACATTGATGCCCCCGTCCCGTCCCCGCCCCGCTCCCCCCTTGCACCCGCCACCCGTGGTTCCGCGCAGCTTTCTGCCCCCCACAGCGCACGTTTTCCTGCAAACTTCCGCGAGCGCGGCGCTCGCCTGTCGCCGGTCGCCCGAACATCGCCCCGTCTCTGCGGGGGTTCAACGGCTGAACGTCGCCCGAGCCGGCGTCACATCGCGATGACGGTCATCACCGCGGCGGCGTGGAGGCGCACCACGGATGAGGTGACGGCGGTGTCGGTCGGGAGCTCGACGATGAATGCCGTGCCGGTCGGGATCACCGTGTTGGTGAACTGGGTCTCGGTACCGGTGCAACCCGAGACGCACGGCGTTCCCGCCACCCGCTGGCCGACCAGCTGGGCGTAGGCGCTGGGGATCTCCGGCCGGGCACCCCCGAGGCTGACCCGGTTCGACGCCTGGTGCCACCAGATCGAGATCTGCGGCTGGATCTCGAGGATGAATGCCTCGATCGCCGCTGTCTCGGGCTGATCCGCGGGCCCACGGCCGGCCGACTCGCCCGTTGCCGAGGGGGCGATCGGACGCCAGTTGACCTCGAAGTTGCGGTTGAGGTCGACGTGGTTCGCGTTCTGCCGGGTGCCGAGGGCCTCGCCGTCGGGGTTGACCGAGTCGATCACCCACAGATCGACGTCGGGTGGCACGGCCATCGTGCGCAGCTCCCGGGTGATCAGCTCGCCCTTGGTCTCGTCGCCGTGGATGACGCCGACGACGAGCGCGACCCGGCCGCCC
>JAOBWQ010000299.1 GCA_025463425.1 Ilumatobacteraceae bacterium
AGGTCTCATGCGATATTTCCTGCAACGGCTCCTGCAGTTCGCCATCGTCTTCTTCCTGGTGACGTTCGGGGTCCTCGTCTTCATGCGTATCGGGCTGAACGCCCCCGGCGACCCGGCCCGCACGATGCTCGGTGGGGTCGCCAGCGAGTCCCAGATCCAGTTCGTCACCAAGCGCTACCACCTCGACGCGAACTACCTCGTCCAGTACTGGTACTGGTTGAAGGGGATGTTCACCCTCGACTTCGGCACGTCGACGAAGAACCTGGCTGTCACCACGTTCATCCGACCACGCATCCTGCCCACCGTCTTCCTCGGCCTCTACGCGACGTTCTTCGCGCTGGTCATCGCCGTGCCGATGGCCGTGTCGCAGGCCTACCGCCGCGACAGCGTCGGCGACAAGGTCGGCAGCTTCTTCTCGTTCGCGTTCGTGTCGATTCCCGCCCTCGTGCTGGCACCGTTGCTCAAGTACGTGTTCATCGATTCGCTCGCCTGGTTTCCTCGTCTCGCCTCACCGATCTACCCGTGGGACTCGCTGACGGGGCACTTCAAGAACTTCTTCGTCCCCACCCTGGCCCTCACCCTGCCGCTCTCGGCGATCTTCGTGCGCCTGCTGCGAGCCGACATGGTGTCCACGCTGCAGGCCGACTTCGTCACGCTGGCCAGCGCCAAAGGTGTCTCTCCGCGGCGGGTCCTCTGGGGACACGCCCTCCGCAACTCGTTGTTCACGCTGCTGACCAACGTCGGCGTGCAGGTCGGCGGCCTCGTGGGTGGAGCGCTCGTCGTCGAGTCGTACTTCAACGTGAAGGGCATGGGATCCCTGCTCGTCAACGCGATCCTGGGCAGCGACCTGTTCACCGTGCAGTCGGTGTCCGCGATCCTGGTCGCCACCGTCGTCGTCGTGAACCTGCTGGTCGACATGAGCTACGCATTGATCGACCCGCGCATCCGCCACGCCAGAGCCTTGAGTTGAGGGAACGACCATGACGATCACCGCCGATCCAGTGCTCAGCGCTCCTCCTCCCGCACCCGCCGACACGCCGACCCAGCGTCCGGCGCGCCGCAGCATCAAGTTGGGGATGTGGGTGGGAGTCGCATGGCTGGCTGCCCTGGCGCTCTGCACCCTCTTCGCCGGCCAACTCTCCTTCGTCCGCGGGTACGACACGAAGCTCAAGGTCGGCGGCAAGACCGGCCGATACAACATCGGTCCGGGCACTCGGGCCTGGATGGGTACCGACTCGAGCTCGCACGACGTGTTCGCGCGGTGCATCTACGCAGCGCGGATCACGCTGACGATCGGCGTGCTCGCCACCGTGATCGGCCTCGTCCTCGGCGGCGTGCTCGGCATCATCTGCGGGTACTACCAGGGTTGGGCCGACCGCCTCGGCTCGATCGTCACCGATTCGCTCCTCGCGTTGCCGCCGCTGCTGCTCGCGCTGTTGCTCGTCTACCGGATGGACGACCTCAACAAGGAGTACTCGTGGCTGCATTGGCTGACCCGCGAGTGGGAGATCACGTTGACGCTCGGCATCCTCGCCATCGCGCCCTTCGCCCGAATAGCGAGGGCGCAGACGATCGCATTGCGCGACCGCGAGTTCGTGCTCGCGGCCCGCAGCCTGGGCGCGAAGAGCAGCCGGGTGATCGCCCGCGAGATCGTGCCGAACCTGATCCCGGCGATGTTGACCGTCGCGGTCACCGGCCTCGGCATCCTCGTCGCCGCCGAGGGCGCGCTCGCCTTCCTCGGCCTCGGTGTCCAACGCCCGTTGACGTGGGGCAAGATGATCAGCGACGGCCAGCGCGACCTCGGTCGGGCGTGGTGGGCCACGATCTTCCCCTGCATGTTCCTCTTCCTCACGGTGATCTCGTTCAACCTCATCGGTGACCGCCTGGCTCGCCGGTTCGACATCCGGGAGGCTGCGATATGAGTCTGAACGTCAGCCAGGCCGCCACCCGCGACAGCGGGGATCCGCTCCTCGAGCTGCGCGACGTGAAGACCCACTTCCGCACGCCACGCGGCATCGTGCGCGCCGTCGACGGGGTCAGCTTCACGCTCGATCGTGGCAAGGCGCTGGGCATCGTCGGGGAGAGTGGATCCGGTAAGACGATCCTGTCCCGGTCGATCATGGGACTGCTCCCCCCGAAGGGCGCGATCCGCTCCGGCAGCATCAAGTTCGAGGGTCGCGAGATCGGCAACCTCGGTCGCAAGAAGATGCGCGACGTGTGGGGCAAGGAGATGGCGATGATCTTCCAGGATCCGATGACGTCGCTCAACCCCTTGATGAAGATCGGCAAGCAGATCGCCGAGCCGCTCAAGATCCACCTCGGCATGGACAACACCTCCGCGCTGGCCACCGCCGAGCGCCTGCTGCAGGACGTACGCATCCCCGAGGCCCACCGCCGGCTCTCCCAGTATCCGCACGAGCTGTCCGGCGGCATGCGCCAACGCGTGATGATCGCGATCGCACTCGCGTGTGGCCCGACCGCTCTGTTCGCCGACGAGCCCACGACGGCGCTCGACGTGACCGTGCAGGCGCAGATCCTCGACCTGCTCGAAGAGCAGCGCAAGGATCGCAACATGTCGTTGATCCTGGTCACCCACGACCTCGGCGTCGTAGCCGGGCACACCGACGAGATCGCGGTGATGTACGGCGGCCAGCTGGTCGAGATGGCGCCGACCCGTGTGCTGTTCGCGAACATGAAGATGCCGTACACCGAGGCGTTGCTGCAGAGCATCCCGAAGATCGAAGACCCCAGCCACACCAGGTTGATGGCGATCGGCGGGCGACCGCCCGACCTCGTCAACCCGCCTCGCGGCTGCCGGTTCGCGCCGCGCTGTCCGTATGTCCGAGAGAAGTGCGAGAACGAGATGCCCCCGCTCGAACCAGCCGAGAGCCCCGGCCACGTGTACCGCTGCTGGTATCCGGTGGGAAGCCCGGAGTACCTCGAGTTCAAGGAACGCAACGAGCAGGCGGCTGCTGCCGGCGCTGACGTACCCGTCGCCATCGGCGGGGCGGCCTGATGGCCGGGACGGGTACTGCCCATCTGCGCAACGCCGCCGACACGCTGCTGCGCGTCGAGAACCTGGTCGTCGAGTTCCCGGTCGGTCGAACGGGCCTGAAGGTGAACGCCGTCAGCGGGATCAGCCTCGACGTGTTGCGTGGTGAGACGCTCGGGCTGGTCGGCGAATCCGGCTGCGGCAAGAGCACGACGGGGCGGGCGATCATGCAGCTCCCCCGCCCGACCTCGGGCTCGGTGTCGTTCGAGGGCAAAGAGCTGACCAGCATGGGTGGCGACCAGATGCGCGAGGCGCGCACGCGGATGCAGATGATCTTCCAGGACCCGATCTCGTCGCTCAACCCGCGCCGCAAGGTGCGCGACATCGTGATGGAGCCGCTGACGATCTGGAAGCGCGGCACCAAGGCCGATCGCGACCAGCGCGTCGACGCCGTGCTCGAAGAGGTCGGCATCGACCCCCAGCGCGCCGCGGAGAGCCAGCCCCACCAGTTCAGCGGCGGCCAGTGCCAGCGGATCAGCATCGCCCGTTCGCTGGTGCTCGACCCGTCGATGATCATCTGCGACGAGCCGGTCTCGGCCCTCGACGTCAGCGTGCAGGCCCAGGTCCTCAACCTCCTCGAGGATCTCAAGGCGCGCTACGGCCTGACCCTCGTGTTCATCGCCCACGACCTCGCCGTGGTCAAGAACATCAGCGATCGCGTCGCCGTGATGTACCTCGGCAAGATCTGCGAGGTCGCCGGATCGGACGAGCTGTATCGCCGACCGGCACACCACTACACCAACGTGCTGCTCAGCTCGATCCCCGTTCCGGATCCATCGATCGCGGTGCAGCGCCATCCGATCGAGGGCGAGCCACCGTCGCCGGTGCTGCCACCGCCAGGCTGCCGTTTCCACACCCGGTGTCCCGCAGCGGAGGACCGCTGTGCGGCCGAGGAGCCACAGCTGCGCGAGATCGGCGATGGGCACTTCGTGGCCTGTCACTTCCCGGTTCACGGCGGCGACGCACCCGTGGCGGTCCGGTCGTCGTCCTCTGCCGGCTGACCGGCAGCGCCACCAGCGGTGTCCCCGAGACCAGATCGTCTACAGTCACCACCGATGAAGCGCACGCCCCTGGCGGGACGGCTGCTCGGCGTCCTGGTGGTCGTGACCGCCAGCTGTTCGTCGTTGCCCTCCACGGGTTCGGCCGCGCGCCGACAGATCGCTCCTGTCCCCGTCGCCGCGGAGACCAGCGGCACCGGTGCAACTCCGGTGTTCGATCTCCCCGCCGCAGCCACCACCTCGTCGACCGCGACGACCGCCGTGTCCCCCACCACGACCTCCACCATCGTGCCCTCCACGACCTCCACCACCGTGCCGGCGACCACCACAACAGCAACAACCTCGGTGCCGGCCACCACGACCACCACGACGGCCGTGCCCGCGGAGGCCGTGGACAGCGCCGCCGGCCACCAGCCGTCGGCTCCCGGTCGGCTGGTCATCCTGGGTGATTCGATCGCTGCAGCGCTGTGTGCGAACTTCCCGACGTCGCCGTGTGTGGCCTTTCCGGGCGCGTGGGTGGCCGATGTCAGCGGCAACAACATCGCCGACCAGTTCGTGACCGCCGCGGCGCTCCAACCCGCCGACACCGTGGTGCTGTCGAACATCGGCGGGTTCCACTCCGTCGGCGTGGACGACGCGGTGATCCTCACCCGACTCACGGCGCTGTACCAGCGACTCACCGCCCTCGTCCATCGACTGATCGTGCTCGTCGCGCCGTACCCGAACTTCCCGCTGTGCATCGACCCGAGCACCCCGGAAGCGGCCGCGCTGCTGGCCAGGATGCATGACAACGCCTGCGACACGCTGGTCGCCGTCGCCAACCTCGAGCGGTCCTGGCCGGTGACGGTGATCCCCATCAACGGGCCGTACGAGGCCGATCAGGAGCACGAGACCGCTGTCGGTCGGGCCGAGATGGCCGAGACCATCCTCGGCGTGCTCTGATCAGACCGCTCCGACCCGCCGCCGACACTCACCCATGCGTGTACTTCGGTGGGCGCCGTTCGACGAACGCCGCCAACGCCTCACGATGATCGGCGGTCTGGCTGAGCATGATCTGCTGCCGGTTCTCGATGTCGATCGCTGCCTGCATCGGCACCTCGAGGGCCGTCCACATCGCCTCCTTGGTCATCGTCACACCCATCGGCGCGTTGAGCATGATCTGCTCGGCCTTGGCGTAGGCGGCGTCGAGGAGCGCGTCATCGTCGACGACCTCGACGACGAGCCCGATCCGGTAGGCCTCTTCGACGTCGAACACCCTGCCGGTCAGCATCAGCTCCTGGGCACGGGCGACGCCGACGATGCGGGGCAGGATCCAGCTCGTGCCGATGTCGCATGCGGAGAGCCCGATCCGGATGAACGCTGCGTTGAACTTCGCCGACCGGGACGCAATGCGGACGTCGGAACCGAGCACGAGGGCCAGCCCGCCACCGGCAGCCGCACCGTTCACCGCGGCGATGATCGGCTGCGGCAGTGACCGCATCTGCGGGATCAGCCCGGCGATGTGCTTCTGCACAGCGAAGCCCGTGGGCACCCGTCCCAGGCCCGCTGTGTGCGGTGCGCTGCCGTAGCCGCCGAGGTCCAGTCCCGCGCAGAACCCTCGGCCGGCCCCGGTGAGCACGACCACGCGCACCGAGTGATCGACGGCGATCGCGTCGAGCGCACCGTGCAGGTCCGAGATCAGCTCGGCCGTCATCGCATTCAGCGACGTCGGTCGGTTCAGCGTGATCTGAGCGATCCCCTCGCGGGGGCGGCTGATCTGGACAACGGCTGCGGAGGGATCAGGCATCCGCACATCGTGACGGATCGATCTGCGCCGGGAGGTGTTGGAGTACCGTGCAGCCGTGCTGGCCGTTGACCTCGACCCGGCGACGAACATGGTCGCCACGCTCGGCGTGTACCGATACGGGAGCCGCGACCACACCACCCGGCTGAGCACGCACGAGTTCCGACGCGCGACCTGGACGCCGGACGGTCCGGCGACGCTGCACCTCGGGTGGTCGAAGGGCAACCTCGATGCCCAGGCGTGGGGGCCGGGCGCGACCTGGATGCTCGAACGTGTGCCGGCGCTGATCGGCCACCTCGACCCCGGGTTCAGCTGCCCGGTCGATGCCCATGTCGCGGTCCGCCAGGCGAGCCGCAACCACCCCGGCGTGCGCATCGGCGCCAGCGGCACGCTGCTGCACGAGTTGCTCCCGGTGATCATCGCCCAACGCATCACCGGCTACGAGGCGATCCGTCAGTGGCACGCGCTGACCAAGCGCCTCGGCCAACGAGCTCCCGGCCCGGACCCGACGTTGCTGCTTCCACCCCATCCCGACGACCTGCTCGGCAAGCCGGCGTGGTGGTACCACCCGATCGGCATCGAGGCCAAGCGCGCCGAAGCGTTGCGCACGGTGGCCCGGCATGCGAACCGCATCGCCGAGTGGGCCGACCTGCCCCCGGCAGAAGCGTCGGCGAAGTTGCGCCTGCTGCCCGGGATCGGAGCATGGACGGTCGGCTCCGCGGTGGGGCCGGCGCTGGGCGATCCCGATGCCGTCCCCGTCGGCGACTTCCACATCAAGAACATGGTGTCGTGGGCACTGGCGGGAGAACCACGTGGCACGGACGAGAGGATGCTCCACCTCCTCGCCCCGTACGCGGGAGAACGAGGGCGGGTCATCACGCTCCTCGGTCGAGACGGGAACGCGGCGCCGAAGTTCGGTCCACGGCAGCGGATCCTGCCGATGCACCGCTGGTGACGTCAGCGCCGTGGCAGGCCGAGGCGTGACCGCGGCGCCCGGCGAACATCGTGTTAGCGTCCTCACGCTCCAGCAGCACCCCACGATATGACCGACACGCTCTCCGACGAATCCAGCCGCACCCCCGACGTGTCGGACGCCCCCACCGCCCCATCGGCCGACCGCTCTCGTCTCCTCGTCGCATTGCGCGACCGTGATTGGCGGCAGCTCTCGTATCGGGCGCTGATCGCGTACGTGATCTCGCGCATCTGCGTGGTCGCCGGGGCGGCCGTGGTCGCTGCACAACGCGTCGTGCAGGACCGCATCGACGGCATCGCCCGGCCGACCAACGCGGTGCACAAGATCACCGATGTGCTGACGTCCTGGGACGGCAAGTGGTACTTCGCCATCGTGCGCGACAGCTATCCGTCTCACGTGCCGGCGCACGTCACCTTCGACGACTACCAGGCACGCACCGCGTTCTTCCCGGTTTTCCCGGCGATCGTGCGCTGGATCGACAAGATCCTGCCCGGCAGCGACGTCTTCGCCGGGTTGTTCGTCAACTTCGTCCTCGGCGCGGCAGCCGTGCTGCTGGTCGGCGTCCTGGCTCGCAACTTCTTCGACGATCGCGTCGCCTACCGCTCGATGCTGCTGATGGCGCTGTTCCCCGGCAGTTTCGTGCTGTCGTTCACCTACAGCGAGGCCACGCTGATCGTCGTCGCCGCGGCGTGCCTGCTGTGCTTGCAGCACAAGCAGTGGCTCGCTGCCGGCATCCTCGCATCGATCGGTGGCGCCACCCGAGCGAACGGCATCGCGCTCATCGCCGCGTGCGGTGTCGCCGCGCTGATCGCCATCGCGCAGGAACGCCGATGGCGAAGCCTGGTCGCACCGTTGATCGCTCCGGTCGGGTTCATCGGCTTCCACGTGTTCCTGTGGCGGCGCACGGGCGAGAAACTGGTCTGGTTCCGCACCCAGAGCGAGGCGTGGCACGAAGGAACGAGCTTCGGTGTGACGGCCCTGCGCAACACCGTCGATGCCTTCACCCGGCCGCTCTCCTCGCCGACCGACATCATCACCGCGGTGTCGTTCATCACCACCCTGGTCCTGGTCTACATGGCCTATCGCAAGCGGCTGCCCTGGCCGGTCGCCACCTACACCTTCTTCGTGCTGCTGCTGATGCTGTCGCCGAGCACCGTCACGGCCAGACCGCGCTTCCTGTACACGGCCTTCCCGCTGCTGATCTCAGCTGCCGCATGGATCGTGACCTACGAGGACCGCTACCGCCAGCGCCACGTAGCAGCGGAGGGTGCCGTCGAGACCGAGGGCCATGGCGGCGAGCTGTGGATCGCGATCCTCTGCGTCGCGGCGGCGGGCCTGGTCACGCTCACCGCGCTGTACGGCGTCTTCGGCGCGATTCCGTAGTCCGCACCACCAGTTCTTTGCGGTGTTCGGACCCCAGCGGGGTCCGAAGGGTGCAACGCTGGGAGAGGTTCCGGCTCAGTGCGGCTTCGACGCGCGGTGGCGCAACTTGGCCCAAGCGTCGACCGCAGCCCAGCGCGTGACGAGCAGCATCGATTCGGTGATGATCGCCCCGGACATCTTCGAGGTGCCGAACTCGCGGTCGGCGAACGTGATCGGCTGCTCGACCACGGTGTACCCGCCGCGGATCAGGCGACGGACGAGCTCGGTCAAGAACGCGTAGCCCTCGGCGGCCGTGGAGGTCGGGTCGATGGCGGCCAGTGCAGTCGCCCGGTAAGCCCGGAACCCGGACGTGCAATCGTGGATGCCGAGGCGGAGCACACCACTCGTGTAGCGGTTTCCCCAGCGCGAGAGAAGGCGACGGTGCAGCGGCCAGTTGACCGTGCTGCCGCCCGGCACGTAACGGGAGCCGACGACACAATCGTCTCCGCGCTCGATGCGGGCGACGAGCGATGGGATCGCCGTGGGTTCGTGAGAGAAATCGCAGTCCATCGACACCACGACGTCACAGGCGCCGTCGAGCACCCCGCCGCCCAGGACGTGCGCGAAGCCGTCGCGATACGCGCTGCCGAGGCCCTTCTTGTCGACGCGATGCATGACGACGATGTTCCCGAGCTCGGCGGCCGCGTCGTCGGCCAGCTTGCCGGTTCCGTCGGGGCTGTCGTCGTCGACGACGAGGATGTACGCGTTCGGCACGGCCGATCGCACGGCGCCGAGGAAGCGGACGATGTTCTCCGATTCCTGATAGGTGGGCACGACAACGACCGTTTGCACGAGTGGCCACGCTACCGGTAGCGACCGTTGGGTCCGGTGCTCCCGTGTTAGATTGCCGCCGCTGGCCGAGCCGGCCGCCGACCATATGACCGCACCGTCCTCTGCAATCCTCGCCCGCCTCACGCGCCTGCGGACGACGCTCTCGGTCGCACTCTTGGTCGGATTGGCCTACATCCCGACGCTCCTGGCGTCGCCCGGCAAGATGCCGGCCGACACCAAGCTGTACCTCTACTTCGACCCCGCCCACCTCACCGGGGACGCCCTCTCGAGCTGGGATGCGCGGCAGTTCGCCGGCTGGGTGCCCCACCAGACATTGAGCTACCTCTGGCCGTCGGGTCCGTGGTACTCGTTCTTCGGCTGGATCGGCGCGCCGGACTGGGTGGCCCAGCGACTGTGGCTGGGCACCCTCTTCGTGTTCGGCGGGCTCGGTGTTCGCTGGGCCGCGAAGCACCTCGGCCTGACCGCCACGGGCGGCTTGATCGCCGCGCTCTTCTACCAGCTGTCGCCCTACGTGCTGCCGTACGTGTCGCGCACGTCGGCGATGCTGCTGCCGTGGGCGGCGGTCGGCTGGATGGTGGGCCTCACGATCCGCGCGGCAACGCGGACGAAGTGGCGCGACATCGGGATCTTCGGCCTCGTCATGGTGACGGTCGCGGCGCCGAACGCGACGGCGATCCTGATGATCGCCCCGGCCCCGGTGCTGTGGCTGCTGCACGCCGTGTGGAGCCGGATCGTCACCTGGAAGCGGGCCCTCGTGACGGCGGCCAAGATCGGTGGGATCAGCGCGCTGATGTCGCTGTGGTGGATCGCGATGCTGTCGATCCAGGGCAAGTACGGAGCCGACGTCCTCGGTTACTCGGAGAGCCTGCAAGCCGTCTCGCTGACCGCGAACAGCGCCGAGACCCTGCGCGGGATGGGCTACTGGTTGTTCTACGTCCGTGACCCCATCGGGTTCGCGACCACCGCCGCGTTCGACTACATGACCTCGGGTCGGCTGATCGCGATCAGCTTCCTGGTCCTCGGCATCGGTCTGGTCGGCATCGTCGGCACCAAGTGGGTCAACCGTCGGTACGCAGCGCTGCTGGTGTTCGTCGGGATCGTGCTGGCAGTCGGCGTCCATCCGATCGAGAACCCGTCACCGCTGATGTCAGGCTTCGCCGACAACTCCCGCTCCAGCATCGCCCTCGCGTTGCGGAGCAGCACACGGGCCTTGCCGCTGAGCACGTTCGGCATCGCGCTGGGCGCCGGCGCGTTCGTGACCGCGATCGGCCACACCCGGTTCCGGCTGCGCACACTGGCGCCGTGGGTGGCCGGGCTCCTCGCGATCGCCAACCTTCCGGTGCTGTTCAACGATGGCCTGGTCGATCCGAACATCTCCCGCGACGAGAATCCGCCCGCAGCCTGGCACCAGGCGACCACAGCGCTCGACGCCGCGCCTGCCGGCTACCGGGTCTTCGAGCTGCCCGGCCAGGAGTTCGGCTCGTTCCGATGGGGCTACACGGTCGATCCGCCGCTGCCGGGGCTGACGGAGAAGCCGTCGATCACCCGCGACCTCCTGCCACTGGGCAGCGCCGGGGCGATGGACCTCATCTACGCGCTCGACAACCGGTTCCAGGAGGGCACCGCCGAGATGTCCGAGGTCGCGCCGATCGCGCGCCTGCTCGGCGTCGACACGATCTGGCTGCCCAACGACGTCGCCTTCGAGAGGTTCCGCACGCC
>JAOBWQ010000347.1 GCA_025463425.1 Ilumatobacteraceae bacterium
CTCAGTTCGCGAGTTCCTGAATCGCGCACAGGCTTGAGCGAAGCATCGCCGACGTCCGTCGATCCGCGCCCTATATCCACCGGGCATCCAATGACGCGCGCCCCAAACGATGGCTAGGCCCACAGCCACCTGGCAATGAGAGCGGCACCGAATGCCCGATATGGAGCGGGTCGGCAAGCAGGGCTTGACCGTTGGGATGCAGTCAGACACGCTGTGCCGATGGTCGCATCGTCGTCAGAGTCAGCTGTGCGCGACCCGGTTCGTGATCTGCTCGAGGGCCTCGAGGCGGGCGACGATCTCGAGACTGTGTATCGATCCGTTGGAAGCTCGTTCGGCTTCGGCAGCAAGACGTCGCCGCGCGGCTTGCTCGATCTGGCCGCGTCGGCGTTTGCGGCGTGCGGTGCTTCGTCGGCCAGCCCGTTGGTGTTGGACGAGTTGGAATCGCGGTACTTGGCGGAGTGGCCGGCGCGGGGCAATACCGCCCACCAGAAGCGTTGCTACGCGATTCAGGCTGCAATTCTCATTGCTTCGGGTGTCGAGCCGGAGGACACGTCGTGGTGGCGGTTGGACGACGTATGGGTTCACGCGTTCGATGCGGTCGTCGTCTTCGTTCGGGCAGCTGCCGATCGGCAGCGGCTCTCCGTCGCTGCAATCTGCGGAGGGCTCCGGCCCGCATAGGGCGCTTTCGGCTGCTGGCCCTGAGTCTCGATACCAGCACTTGCCGACCCGCTCCACATCTGGGCATTCTGCACCTTGGTGGAACTGAGGCGCCCCGCCAATCGTCGGAGCTTCATCCGTCGATCCACTCGTGCCCTCGCCGCCGTCATCGCCTTCGTCCCACTGAGCGCATGCGCGGACTCCACGAGTCGGGGCTCGAGCACAGCTGCGACGTCTGCCTCGAGTGCGGTTTCTGCCGTCCCGGATGCAACGACGACATCCGAGGTGCCCGATTCGGAAACGATGCCGGCTTCCTTGTCCGTGCCCGACTCGTCGGGCCAGTTCCACCCGACATCAACAACGATTGAGCCAGTGATGCTGCCGGTGACAAGAGACTGTTCGAGCGCCGAAGTGTGGGCCTTCTCGGCCGACGACACCATCGGCGTTGGTGTCAAACTGTCGGCCGAGAACCGCTCGACGACGGAACCGACCACGTACGCCCTCACGGCACGACAACTTTCCGCGTACAGAGGCACTGACCTCGCGCTGCAATTCTGCTCAGGCACGGGACCACCGAAGGCGGCCGAGATTGATGTCGTCAGCGGTACTGGATCGCTGACGCTCGATCCGCTTGGTCCAATACCGATGCACGGGGTGTTGACGACCGCGCAACTCACCTTGAGCAACGGCGTCGTCATTGCGCCGCTCGCAGTGGAGGCGACCTGTATCGGATGCTTCCCATCGTGAGAAGGTCGCAGAGCCGACCGCGTCGGAGTCGTGAACGCAGCCCGCGAGAGGGCGTGTACTGTGCTTCGGCTGTTGAGTCAGGTGAGCGGGGGCGGCATGGACAGGCGAATGACGGCGGTGTGCGTGGTCTGCGTTCTCGCTGCCGCAGCGTGTTCAGGCTCCAGCAACACATCGGGCGCCGACACCACAGGTGTATCGACGACGACCGCTCGGCCGGTTGCGACGGCACCGACGACGACTGCCCCGACGACGACTGCGCCGACGACGACAGCGGCACCGTCGCCCGACCCGACGACGACCACGTCGGCGCCTGCGGTCACGACTACGACGACCGAGCCACCGGCACCGCCGTACCCGGCTGGCGCACAGTTCCTCGAAGCACCCGAGTCGGTCAGCGAACCCGAGGGTCAGAGTGCCAACCTTGGCGACGTGTCGGTGTCACTCGTCCCCGACACCGGAACCGTCAGCGTCGACACGCCGGCCGGTTCGTCGGACGTCACGTTGCCAGTGCCGACCAATCCCCGTGGATTCCCGCTCGTCGAAGGCGGAACCACGGCCATCTCGATCGCAGCTGGTCCTTCGGGATTCGTGGCGGTCGGCACCGGCCGGTTCAGGACTGCCGGGCTCGACGCCTACACCTATCGCGGTGCGATCTGGCACTCGAGCGACGGGACGATCTGGACGCTCGTCGACCTCGGAGCGTTGGCCACCGACTCGTCGACCACGCTCATCTCGGTGACCGCCTCGGATACCGGGTTCATCGCGGTGGGCGCGATCGGTGCGCCGAGCTCGCCACCGACGTCGCAGGGCCTCATCCTGACGTCCCCCGACGCCGTCACATGGACGCAGGTCCCGGCGCCGCAACGACAGTGGCCGCTCGGCCTCGACGACGTGAGAGCCGCGGGCGGCAGCGTGCTCCTCACCGGTCGAGAGTGGGTATGCGGAGACGATGGCGGTGGGCTGAGCTACTTCGGCGAGGGGGGCCTGCAACCTCGGATGTGGACATCCGGCGACGGCATGACCACGTGGCAGGAGTCCGATGTCGCCGCCAGCGGGATGCTGCGCGGCGCCGAGCCGCCACCGACCGATCCTGCCGCGTGTCCCCCACCTGGGCCCGACGGCGCACCGCCGGCAGACGAGCTCGATCGTCGCTTCGGCGAGTCGGCACGCGTCGAACTGGCCGGCGACATCGCCTACATCCTCGACGGCGGCCGCATCGCCGTGTCGAGCGACGGATCGGCGTGGAACACCGCCGACCTTCCCGGTGCGACGCCCGTTGATCCTGAGGCGGGCGGACCGAAGATCGTTGCTCGTGACGCTGCGCTCGTCAGACGATCGACCGATGGGTTGGAGGTGATCTCGCTCGAACGGGATCGGGACGCCAACGACCGCCAGGTCAGCCGCGGCTCGCGCACGATCGTGTGGACATCGACGGACGCCGGGCTCACATGGGTCCGCCTTCCGGCCGCCGGTCGGGCGATCGTCATCTCCGACCAGCCACGAATTCGAGTGCACGGCGACGCGGTCGAGATCTTCACCCTCTACCCAGTGGGCACCAACCAGTACGTGCGCTACGTCAGCGTGGCCGGCCCGCCGGAAGCCGGCGCAGCGTCATGTCAACCGGCCGCGGCGGCCGATTGCTTCTTCACCACTCTGCAGAACCTCGATCTCTCCGACGCGAACCTCGACGGAATCGACCTGCGCAGCGCCGTGACCTCCAAGGTCGACCTCAGCGGGGCATCGCTCGTCGGCGCACGGTTGTCGGGTGGGGCCAACTTCAGCTCCGACTTCACCGGCGCCGATCTGAGCTACGCCGACCTGCTCGGCACCGCGATCGGCGAGTCCGTGTTCAACGCCAGGTCACTGGCCGGCGCAACGCTCATGGATCTCAAGGTCTTCTGGGTCGACCCGACGGCCCTCCACGTCGACCTGTCCGGCCTCGACCTCACCGACGCATCGATCGCCGCCGACTCGAGCGGAGTCCTTCCGTTCACGGTCACCGCAGCGCAGGGCACCAACTTGAGCGGCTTCAGGTTCGACGACGTCGACCTCACGGGGTCGAACTTCGGCGGCGCGGTGCTCACCGACATCTCCTTCGGCAGCAACGTCGTCTGCCCCGACGGTGCACCGCCGACATCAGATGCATTTGGCCCCGCCGCCTGCCGTCTCTGAGTTCGCCAGACGCCGAGCGAACTCACCGACGGGGTGGTGGGCCTACGACTGCCATCGCGGCTTGTGCGCGAAGGTGTCGCGGAAGTAGTCGGCGAGGGTCAGCTGGGTTGCTGCCGCTTCGTCGATCACCACTGTCGCGGTTGGGTGCAGCTGGATGGCAGATGCCGGGCACATCGAGGTGAGCGGTCCCTCCACGGCGCGCGCGATTGGCACCGCCTTGCTCGCCCCCGTTGCGATGAGCACGAGATGGCGGGCATCGAGGATCGTGCCGATCCCTTGGGTCACCACGTGTCTGGGCACGTCGTCGAGTCCGTCGAAGAATCGGGCG
>JAOBWQ010000511.1 GCA_025463425.1 Ilumatobacteraceae bacterium
GGGCGATGTCCGGGCCGTTGACCGACGCGGTCGAAAGGGTCCGCCACGCGGGCAGCGCCCCGCTCAGCGCGACGACCGGCTGGCTGTCGATCGTGTACAGCACGTCGCCGAGCCCGACCGTGGCGCCGACGCCGATCACCGACGTGACGGTCTGGGTCACCCGTGCGCTCGACCCGGATGATGACGAGCCGCCACCACCGGACCCGCCCGTCGCCGAACCGCCGCCGGTCCTCGATCCGCCGCTGCCGAAGCCGCCACCGGACCCGCGGCCTCCTGCCGTCGTGGTCGACGTCGCGTCCGCCGCGATCGTCGTCGACGTCGCGGCGGCGCCGGAGGCATCCGGCGCGGCGGTCGTGGTGGTGCCGCTGTCGGTGCCCGTCGTCGTGGGCGCCGTGGCGGGCGGGATCGTTGGCGGTGTGGTCGTGGGCCCGGTGCTGTCGCTGGTCGGCGTGCATGCGGGCGCCGTCGCACCGGTCGGCAGCGTCGTGGTGGTCGTCGTCGGGTCCGCCGGATCCGGGCACGGCAGTGCGTCGGCGGTCAGCTCGGCCACCGTGGCGGTCAGCCGCCCGGTCAGCCGTGCCGAGGCGACGGCTGCCGCGAGGCCCACCGCGGACGAGCCCTGCGCACCGCTCGCAGCCCCCGAGGCGGAGCCCGTCGCCGTTGAAGTGGAAGCGCTCGTCGACGCGGCGGGCGCAGCGCCAACGATCGCACTGCTCGTCGCGCTGCTCGCTTGGCCCTCGATCCGGTGGAGCACGGCGAGCGAGCTGGAGATCTCCAAGGTGCCGTTGACCTTCTCGGTCGTGGTCAGGTCGCCCGACGTCACCGCCGTCGTCTTCAACACGGGAGCGGCGGCGGCGGTCTTCGCGGGTTGCTTCCGGGTCACGAAGTACCCGCCCGTCGCGGTGCCTGCGGCGAGCACGAGGACGACGAACAGTCGGCGGATGGTCCGCAACGCGCGGCGAGGTCGGGTAGAGCTCAATTCGACCTCAGCGCTTCAGTGGGTGGCAGCCGAGCCGCGCGCGACGCGGGATACAGACCGGCGAGGCCACCGATCACGACCGCGGCGACGAGGCCCCCTGCGATCGCGATCGGAGGCACCACGACCTGCCAGTGCTTGATGTGCGCGTAGATCGCGGTCACGCCCGCGCCCAACCCCACGCCGACGATCCCGCCGGCGCCGGCCAGGAGCACGGCCTCGGTGAGGAACTGTCGGCGGATGTGCGCCCGTGTCGCGCCGAGCGCGCGCCGGAGGCCGATCTCGCTGCGTCGTTCGATCACCGCGATCACCATCACGTTGGCGATGCCGATCCCGCCGACGAGGAGGGCGACGCCGCCGAGGCCGAGGAACAGCGACGTGAACGCGTTGCTGGCGGCGTCTTCGGCTGCGAGCGCGTCGGACGGCCGGGACACCTCGACCTCGTCGGGCGTCTCCGGGTTGACCGTGTTGGACAGCACGGCCCGCACGGCGTCGGTGGCGCCGTTCGCGGTGCGGACGTAGATGATCTCCGGGATCACATCGGTGTCGAGCAGGTACGTGCCCGCCGCCGGGATGCCGATGATCGCCGATCGATCGAGCCCGTCGGCGGTCGTGTTCGGTTCGAGGATGCCGATGACCGCGAACCACGTGTCGTTGATCCGCACGCGGAGTTCGTCGGCGACGCTGGTGATGCCGAGCTTCTGGGCCGCCACCGATCCGAGCACGACGGCCGGGTAGGTGCTCGTGCCCGCGTCGAGCCACTGGCCATCGGCCATCTTGCCGTGCAGCGTCTCGAGCAGACCGGGATCGGCGGCGAAGATCGAGATGCCGCTGGTGATGCCTTCGGAGACCGCGTCGGTGCGGCGCACTGCGCCCTGGATCGTGGCGATCGAGCTGACCGCGGTGACCGGGCCGATCCGGCTCACCATCGCGACGGCGGTGTCGGGTAGTTGGCCCGAGCCGCGACCGAGGCCAGTGCCCGCCTGGACCTCGAGCAGGTTGGTGCCGAGGGCGCGGATCTTGGCCTGCAAGTCCTCCTGCGACGACGCCGACAGGCCGAGCACCCCGACCATCGCGGCGATGCCGATCGCCACACCGAGGGTCGACAGGCCGGTGCGCAGTCGGCGAGTCCGCAGGCCGAGCGAGCCGACGCGGATGACATCGCCGAGGCGCAGCCTCGACCCGGCCAGTGCTTTGGCGTTGTCCGGAGCTGCCGAGGTCGGCGGGGGCGAGGGCGCCTCCAGGGTGGCCGTCATCGGGCCGCCTCCAGCTCGAGCGTCGGCGGAGGTGGTGGAGGTGGTTCGCTGTCGCGCTCGTCGGACTCGATCGCACCGTCGCGCACCGAGATCCGCCGCGGCAGCGACGCGGCCAGCTCGCGGTCGTGGGTGATGATCAGGATCGTGCGACCCTCGGCATGGAGCTCGCGGATCAGTTCCATCACCGCCGCGCCGGCCTTCGAGTCGAGGTTGCCGGTGGGTTCGTCGGCCAGCACGATCGACGGCCGGTTGACGATCGCGCGCGCGATCGCGACGCGCTGGCGCTCGCCGCCGGACAGGTGGTTGGGCGTGTGCGTGACTCGGTTGCCGAGCCCGACCCGCTCCAGCGCTTCACGCGCAGCCCGGCGACGCTCCGCCGGCGAGATGCCTCGGTAGAGCAGGCCGTTGGCGACGTTGTCCAGTGCCGACATCCCCTCGATCAGGAAGAACTGTTGGAACACGAACCCGATCAACTGCGACCGCACCGCGGACAGGCGCTTGTCGGACATCCCCGATGCCTCGACACCGGCGAGGCGCAGGACGCCGCTCGAGGGACGATCCAGGGTGCCGATGATGTGCAACAGGGTCGACTTGCCCGAGCCCGACGGACCGACGATCGCGGCGAGCTCGCCCTGCTCGATGCGCAGCGACACGCCGTCGAGGGCGCGGATCGGTGGGTCGCCGCCGTACTCCTTCACGACGTCGACCAACTCCAGTGCCGGGACGGTCCCGCTCGCCTCGCCGGTCACCCGGGTTGCGGCGGTCGTCCCGGCCGCGGTGCCTCGTCGCCCAGCCCGGCTCACGAGGGCACCACGATCTCCAGACCTGCCTTGACGTCCTTGCCGGTCACCGACACGAAGCCGTCGGTGAACAGCCCGGTCGCGACGCCGATCAGGTGGGTCGCGTTGGTGCCGTCGGTGTTCTTGCCATCGACGACCTCCAACGCATATCCGCCCTCGGCGAGCGCGACCAGACCGCTCACCGGCACGACGAACGCCTTCGGCACCGAGTCCGAGACGACGCGGAGGGTCACCGGGATCTGGACGAACGAGTCAACCGTCGTCGGGATGTCGTCGACGTGGATCGTGATCGTGACGCTCGGCGTGGAGCCGGGCACGTTCGACGTGTTGGTGGCGACCGTGCCGACGGCCACGACGGTGCCCGGCTGCTCGGTGCCGTCCGGGAACTCGACGTCGATGGTCGCTCCCACT
>JAOBWQ010000519.1 GCA_025463425.1 Ilumatobacteraceae bacterium
CGGTGCGCGCCGGGTTGAGGTTGGCCGAGGACGCGAGGCCGATGCCCCCGCTGACCGCCCCGCCGAGGTCGGTCAGGATGTCGCCGAAGAGGTTGTCGGTGACGATCACGTCGTAACGGTGCGGATCCTGCACGAAGTAGATGCACGCCGCATCGACGTGGTTGTATGCCGTGCCGACCTCGGGGAACTCGACGGCCACCTCGTTGAACGCGCGTTCCCAGAGATCGCCGGAGAACGTGAGCACGTTGGTCTTGTGGACGAGGGTGACGTGCTTGCGGCGGGTCATCGCCAGCTCGAACGCGTAGCGGATCGCCCGCTCGGCGCCCATGCGCGTGTTGACGCTGCCCTGAGTGGCGACCTCGAATGGCGTCCCCTTGCGGAGCACGCCACCTTCACCGACATAGGGCCCCTCGGTGTTCTCGCGGATGACCACGAACTCGTGCGGCACGGTGCCACCCGGAGCCGTTCCGACGAACGGTCGCTGATTGATGTAGAGGTCGAGCGAGAAGCGCATCTTCAGCAGCAGGCCGCGCTCGATGATGCCGGGCGGCACGTCCGGCGTGCCGACGGCGCCGAGCAGGATCGCGTCGTAGGTGGCGAGCTCGGCGAGGGTTGCGTCCGACAGCACCTCACCGTCGCGCAGGAAGCGGTGACCACCGAGATCGAACTCGGTGGTCTCCAGATCGACGCCCGTGGCGCGGATGACCTTCAGGGCCTCCGCGGTGACCTCGGGCCCGATCCCGTCCCCGCCGATGACGGCGATGCGGTGGGGGCCACCCTGTGAGCCGGTGTGTTGTCCTGACTGCGTCATAGGGCCCGCATCGTAATGGTTGGGCTGGGCGTCACCCAAGGTGCCGCTAGCCTCCAGCGGATGGCAATCCACCAGTTCTCACGAGCCGCATACGAGCGTATGCAGGCCGAGTTCGACGACTTGTCGACGCGCGGGCGGTTCGCGGTCGCCGAGAAGATCGAGCGGGCACGCGAGATGGGTGACCTGAAGGAGAACGGCGACTACCACGCGGCCAAGGACGAGCAGGGCCACATGGAGGGCCGGATCCGTCAGCTCGAGTACCTCCTCGAGAACGGCGAGGTCATCGAGGAAGGCCCGGACGGCGAAGTGCGTGTCGGCCAGAAGATCACCGTGATGTACGACGGCGACACCGAGGCAGACGCCGAGACGTACATCATCGGACACGTCGAAGAGAAGCTCGAAGGTTTCGACATCGTCAGCCCGGGGTCACCCCTCGGCACAGCACTGCTCGGCGCGACCGTCGGCGAGTGGGTCGGCTACCAGGCGCCGAACGGGGAGCTGCGGGTCAAGATCCTCGCCGCCGGCCCGCCCGCATGACATGACCCGGTTGCCGTGATGAGCTGGAGTGCTTGAGTGACACGCGGCGGCGGCATCGCCGAGCCACGCCTGCCACCGGGCCGAGCGATCGAGCTCCCGGGTCTCGGCACGACCTTCGTCCGCGAGTTGGAGGGTCCGTCCCCGACGGCTCCGGCGATCATGCTCTTGCACGGTTGGACGGCGAGCGCCGACCTGAACTGGTTCCTGAGCTACTTCCCGCTGTCCGAGCACTTCCGCGTCGTCGCGCTGGACCATCGCGGCCATGGCGGCGGCATCCGCAGCCGCAAGCTGTTCCGGCTGGAGGACTGCGCCGACGATGCTGTCGCGCTGGCCGACGTCCTCGGCATCGATCGATTCATCCCGGTCGGCTACAGCATGGGCGGGCCAGTGGCGCAGCTCGTCTGGCGCCGCCATCGCGAGCGGGTCATCGGCCTCACATTGTGTGCGACGACGTCGACGTTCTCGTCGAGCCGGCAGGAACGGCTCTCGTTCGTCGGCCTCACCGGTCTCGCCGCCATCGCCCGCTACATCCCAGGACGCTTCCGGCGGTGGTTGACCCACCAGATCTACCTGCGGCCGCGGGTCGGTGCCTGGGAGCCATGGGCGCTGGAACAGGCGGCCAGCCACGAGTGGCGCACCGTGCTCGAAGCCGGTCGAGCAATCGGCCGGTTCTCCTCGACGGCGTGGATCGGCGAGGTCGACGTCCCGACGTCGGTCATCGTCACGATGCGCGACCGCGTCGTGCCACTCGCCCGCCAGATCACGCTGCACCGATCGATCCCCGGCGCAGAGGTCTACCGGGTCGACGGCGATCACGATGCCTGCGTCGCCGAAGCCGCGACGTTCGTCCCGACGCTCATCCGGGCAATCACGTCGGTGTGCGAGCGCGCCGACATCCCCATGGCATCCATTCGATGAGCCGACGTGCGCTGTGGCTCACTGCAGGCGGCGTCGCGGCGGTCGCCACCGCCGCGGTGACGCGCTCCCGGCTGACGAAGGGGATGCACGCGATCGCGCAGCGCAATCGTGCCGGGCGCAACACCCAGCTCGCCACGCTCGGGCTGCAGGTCGGCGCGACGTATGCCGGCACGAGCGCGCGCAAGCTGTTCGCCAGCACGGAACGGCGGGTCGAGCTCGATCGCGAACGCGAGTTGAAGACCGCCGAGCAGATCGCCGACCGGCTCGGACAGATGAAAGGCGCGCTGATGAAGCTCGGCCAGATGGCCAGCTACCTCGACGAGGGTCTGCCCGAACCGCTGCGGCTCGCGCTGGCGACGCTGCAGTCGAACGCACCGCCGATGAGCTTCGAGTTGGCCCGCGGTGTGATCGAGCGAGAGCTCGGCGCGTCGCTGGACGACCTGTTCGTGACCTTCGACCCGGAGCCGATCGCAGCGGCATCGATCGGCCAGGTGCACCGCGCGATCATCGTCGACCCGGCCTCCGGCGAGGAACGGGCCGTCGCGGTGAAGGTGCAGTACCCGGGCGTCGACACCGCGATCGAGAGCGATCTGCGCAACACCGAACTCCTCGGAGCGATCCTCAAGCAGGGCTTCGGCGGCCTGGACCCGAGCGAGATGGTCGAGGAGATCAAGAGCCGCCTCACCGAGGAGCTGGACTACGCGATGGAGGCCCGCAACCAGCGCGCGTTCCACGAGTACTACCGCGATCATCCGTTCTTCAACGTGCCCGCAGTCATCGACCAGCTCTCGACCGCGCGGGTGCTCACGACCGAGCTGGTCGTCGGGTCGACCTGGAGCGAGCTGCTGATGTGGGACCAGCGCGAGCGCGACCTCGCCGGCGAAGCGATCTTCCGCTTCGTCTTCCGCAGCCTGTACCGGTTCCGCGCGTTCAACGGGGATCCGCACCCTGGCAACTACCTGTTCCACCGCGACGGCCGGGTCACCTTCCTCGACTTCGGTCTCGTCAAGCACTTCACCGACGCCGAGCTGCACACGTTCGAGTCGATGGTCAAGGCCGCCGCGATCGACCACGACGACGTCGGCTTCCGCGCCATCGTCGAAGCGGCCGGGTTGTTGAAGGCCGGAGCGCCGATCGACACCGTCGAAGCCGGCGAGTACTTCTCCCACTTCTACGAACCGGTGCGCGAGGACCGGGTGATGACCTGGACGCCCGAGTACAGCTCGGCGATCGTACGTCACACGTTCGATCGCGGCAGCCCGATCTCGCAGTACGCGACGGTGCCGAAGTCGTTCGTGTTCATCCAGCGGATCAACCTCGGCCTGTACGCGATCCTCGGCGAACTGCACGCAACGGGCAACTACCGGCGCGTCGCCGAGGAGCTGTGGCCGATGACGAACGGCGGGCCCTCCACCCCGATGGGCGAGGCCGAGGCCGAATGGCTCCGGACCCGCCGACCCTCACGTCAGACGGGTGCAGCAACCGGACCGAAGACCGATTCGGTCAGCCGGCCGTAGCGATGGGTGGTCTCGCTGATCGCCTGCTCCTTGGTCCAACGGCCCAGTTCGACACGACCGTGGCCGGTGATCGAGCGGGTGTCGAGTCCGATCGTGTGATCGAGCAACCAGATGCGCATCTCGGCGCTGACCGGGACGAGGCTGCGGACCCGCTCCGCACCGATCGCAGTGAGGCGTGTCCGCAGCGCGCCCTCTGATTCCGAGTCGGCGTCGGACACCGTCAAGGTCACGGCACAGCGGGCTGCCGCAGCGCGGGCGGCGGCGACGTCGGCGGCGGGGGTGCTGCTGTCGATGCGTAGCACGACACCGTCGAGCGGGCGATGCCGCAAGACGTTGCGCTCGCTGCGCAACCCACTCGGATCGTGGTCCACCGCGAACCAGGTCGTCCACCACTGATCGAACGAGCGCGCCGCATCAGCGGCGGCGACCACCGGAGCAGACACGTCGGAGAGACCGAGCAGGTAGTCGGGGCCACCCGCCTTGCTGCCCGCACCGATCGCCGAGCGCTTCCAACCGCCGAACGGCTGGCGCTGCACAACGGCACCGGTGATGTGGCGATTGACGTAGGCGTTGCCGACCTGCACGCGCTCGAGCCACTGCGTGATCTCGGCCGGATCGAGGGAGTGGATGCCACCGGTGAGACCGAACGGGGTGGCGTTCTGCAGCTCGATCGCGTGGTCGAGGTCACGCGCGCGCATCACACCGAGCACGGGGCCGAAGCACTCGGTGAGGTGGAACCACGAACCCTCGGCGACGCCGACCTTCACGCCCGGCGACCACAGCCGTGAGTACGAACCGTCTTCGATCTGACGCGGTTCGACGATCCAACGCTCCGCACCGTCGAGCGTCGTGAACGCACGGAGCAGCGAGCCTCCCGGCGGGTTGATCAACGGCCCCATGATCGTCGCGGCGTCCTGGGGCCATCCGACGACGAGGCTCTGCACTGCGTCGGACAACCGCTGCGCGAACGCCGGGTCGTCGTAGACCGAGGCCTCGACGATGGCCAGGCTGGCCGCCGAGCACTTCTGCCCTGCATGCCCGAAGGCGGACTTGACGAGGTCACGCAGCGCAGCGTCGATGTCCGCCGCGGCCGTGATGACCAGTGCGTTCTTGCCACTGGTCTCGGCGAGCAGGTGGATGTCGGGCTTCCACTGCGTGAACAACCTCGCGGTGTCGTAGGAACCGGTGAGCACGACGGTGGCGACGTCGGCGTGGGTGACGAGGTGCTGACCGACCTCGTCGTCGTCGCACGCCACGTACTGCACGAGGTCGCGCGGCACACCGGCCTCCCAGAGCTGCTGGGCCAACGCCCATGCGATGCGACGGGTCTCCGGAGCGGGCTTGAGGATGACGGCGTTGCCGGCGGCCAGCGCGGCACACACGCCACCGGCGGGGATCGCGTACGGGAAGTTCCAGGGAGCCACGACGAGAACCACGCCACGTGACTCGACGGACACCCCGTCGGCACGGAGCCCCTCGATCAGTTCGGTGCCGACGCTGCCGTAGTAGCTGGCGAAGTCGATGCCCTCGCTGACCTCGGGGTCGCCTTCACGGATCGTCTTGCCGGCTTCGGCGGCCATCACGGCAAGCGTGGTCGCGCGATGGGCGGCCATCGTGTCCGCAACACGCTCGAGCAGCTCGCGGCGATCGGCGAGGGTTGATCCGGACCAGCGCGTCGCGGCGTCGACGGCAGTCGACACGGCCAGGTCGATCTCGGCCACTTCGCCGACGTGCGGGGGCGCACCGATGGGGAGTGCGGTCACGAGCATCTGCCGGACCGACTCGATCGTGAAGTCCGAATCGGGCTCGTTGGTGAACGGCGTGCGGGATCCGCGACGTGCCGCCGCACCGGGCTGGGCGCGGCGGCTCGTCGTGGAGACGGTGGTGCGCTCGGCGACACTGGTGCGGAACCGATCAGCCTGCTCGTCGAACTCGGGCGTGCCCGGGTGCAGCGTGAACAGCGCGCGCAGGAAGTTGTCCGGTGAGGTGTTCTCGTCGAGGCGACGGGACAGGTAGGCGATGCTCGAATCGACGTCGTGCGGCGCGACGACCGGTGCGTAGAGCAGGAGGCCGTCGGCCGCGGCGTTGACGGCGCGCGCCTGCGCCGGCGCCATGCCCTCGAGCATCTCCAGTTCGATCTGGTGCGGGTCGGCGAGGCCGTCACGGATCACGAGGCCCCAGGCGATGTCGAACAGGTTGTGACTGGCGAGTCCGATCCGAACGGCGTTGCTCCACTCCGGGCGCAGCGCGGACTCGAGGAGGCGCTTGTAGCTCGCGTCGACATCGGCCTTGGTCGGATACGGCGCCTGCTGCCAATGATGGGTCTCGGCGTCGACCTGCTCCATCGCCAGGTTCGCACCCTTGACGAGCCGCACCTTGATCCGACCCCCCGCACGATCGTGCCGGGCGGTCGCCCAGCTGCCGAGGTGGTCGAGCGCATCGTGCGAGTCGGGCAGGTACGCCTGCAGCACGATGCCGGCGTCCATCGCTGCGAACTCCGGCTCGTCGAGCACTGTCGTGAACGCGGCCACCGTGAGCGCGAGGTCCTTGAACTCCTCCATGTCGAGGTTGACGAACTTCGCCGGCGAGGCGGCCAGCGCGTCGCGGTACAGCACGCGGAGGCACTCGGTGACCCGACGCACGCTGTCGTCGAACGCCAGCGGATCGAGATTCGCACACAGCGCGGAGATCTTCACCGAGACGTAGTCGACATCGGCGCGAGCCAGCCGCGCCCGAACGGACGCAAGACGCTTCGCGGCCTCGGCGTCGGACAGGATCGCCTCACCGAGCACGTTGACGTTGAGGCGCACGTGCTCCGCCGAGCGCTTGCGGACGTGGTCGCTGAACGCCGGATCTTCCGAGGACAGCACGACGCCGCGCGTCTCGTTGCGGATCCGCCGGCCGACCAACGGCATCAGGACCTTCGGTGCAAATGGGGCCAGCAGCGCACCGACGCGCAGCATGAGCGCATCGAGCACACCCAACGACGACGGCACACCGACCGTGCGCACGACATCGCGAAACCGGCGCGCCGCCCGGCGTTGGTCGTGGATGCGCAGCACGTCGTCGGTCAGCAACTGGACGAGCTCACGACCACGCTCGTCGTTGATCAGCCGACCCAGGCGGCGCAACTGGTTCTGCTCGACGCGGCTGGCGATGCGCTGCGACTCGGCGAGCAGCCGTTCGGCGAGCGCGACGGCCCGTTCGACGTCGGCCGTCTCCGCGGCGTGTTCGAGCTGGTGCGGGTCGACGAGATCGTGCTCCATGCTTCCACTCAACACCCGCCGTCTTGCACGCGTTCGGCGCGGACGCTGTCGCGTTCGTACATCTCCGGCCGCGGATCGAAGGCAAGATGTGTCGTGGCTGACCCGACGCTCGACGCACTCGCGGATCTGCTCACCGACGTTCCCCACGTGATGTTCTGCGTCAAGGACCGCGACGGCCGGTACCTCGCCGTCAACCAGGCGTTCGCCGATCGCGCAGGCAAGCACTCCACGGCGGACGTCATCGGGCTGACCGCGGCCGACCTGTTCCCCGCAGAGCTCGCCGATTCGTACGCGCGCCAGGACGCCCGGCTCTGGGACACGGGCCAGCCGCTGCGCAACGAGCTCGAGCTGATCCTGCGGCCGGACGGATCAGTCGGCTGGTACGTCACCAGCAAGACGCTCCTGGGCCGTGGAGCGTCGGGACCGACAGCGATCGCGAGCGTGTCGGTGGACCTCCGCGCCCCGGCTGATTCGGCCGGTATCAACGCGCGCGTCGCCGCCGCAGTGGCATACGCACGGATCCGCAGCACCGAGGCCGTCTCCGTCGGCGATCTCGCCGCGGCCGCCGACCTGACGGTCACGCAGCTCGAGCGGGCGATCAAGCGCGCCATCGGGC
>JAOBWQ010000535.1 GCA_025463425.1 Ilumatobacteraceae bacterium
CCAGGCCTACGTCGATCACGCCAACGCGGCCCGTCTGCTCGGTGACGTCCAGCTGAAGGTGGTCGTGGCCGACGACCAGGGCGACCCGGCGCTGACCCCTGCGGCGATGGGCGGCTTGATCGCAGCCGGCGCCGACGTCGTCAGCGGCATCCTCGGCTCGGCCAACAACCTCGCCGTGCGTTCGCAGGCGAACGGTGCCTGCATCCCACAGCTGATGTCGCTCGGCAACTCGTCGTTGCTCGGCGATGTGTCGGCAGCGCCGTGGACGCTGATCGGGCTCGTGCCGGTCACCGTCGAGACCACCGTCTACGTCAGCTCGATCGTCCGGCTGCAGGGCGAGCACGCGCGGGTGTCGATGTTGATCTCCGACGACAACGACGGCCAGACCTTCGCGTCGTCGTTCAGCGCTGCGGCCGCGGACACCGACGTGCAGGTGGTCGGGCAGCAGGTGGTCGAACCGAACGTGATCGAAGCGCCGAGCGACCAGTTGTTGGCGATCGCCGCGGACGCGCCCGATGCGATCGTGGCCTCGCTCACCGGCGCGGCGTGCGCGACCTTCCTCATCGAGCTGGCCAACGTGCGTGCGTACTACCCGGACTGGCACCCGGCCGTCTACATGTCGGGCGGCTGCGCCGATCCGTCGATCCTGTCCCTGGCCGGCACTGCCGGCGACGGTGTCTACTCGTCGGCGAACCTGCTCGGTTCCGAGCCGACGTTCGACGCGGCAATGTCCGCACTCGGGATCACCACCGGGCTCGCGGCCGCGGGTGAGGGCTGGACGGCAGCGGAGGTCACCGTCGCCATCCTGGTCCAGGCCCAGCACAGCTCGGCGGGCCTCACTCGCGCTTCGATCATCGACGCCGCGCGGAACCTGTCCTTCACGCCGTCACTGGCCCGGCCCGGCGTGCACTACACGACCAACGGCACCGACGACGCCTTTCCCGCCGAGTCCCTGCAGGTGATCCAGTACCACGCCGCCGATCAGACCTTCGCCGACGTCGGACCGCTCGTGGCCCAGTTCGAGAGCTGATGAGCGAACGCGTCAGGCAGCGCCGTGCCGGGTGCGGTTCATGTGCGCCCACAGCAACGCCGTCAACGAGAGCCCGTCGCCGATGCGGCCGGCGGCGATCTCGTCGAGGATGGACGGCCACGAGACCCACTCGATCCGCTCCGACTCGCTCGGGTCGGTCGGGTCGCCGACGTACGTCGCCGATGTGGTGCGGAACAGGTTGAACACCCCGTCGGACGTGCCGTTGTAGGGGAAGTAGCGGCCGATCGGCTCCAGCTCGCCAGGCCGCCAGCCGGTCTCTTCGAACGCCTCGCGTGCCGCAGCTTCGATCGGCGTCTCGCCGTCATCGACCCGGCCGGCGGGCACCTCCCAGCCCCAGGTGTCGGTGGTGAACCGGTGACGCCAGAGCAGGAGCACACCGCGGTCGGCGACGTCGATCACCGTTCCGGATGCCTCGGCGGGCATCCGCACGACGTGGTGATCGAACCGAGGGCCGCCCGGGATCTCGATGTCGGTGAGCGCGAGGCTGACCCACTCGCTCTCGTAGATCATCCGCTCGCCGTGCACGATCCACTTCATCGCGGATCACCTGCCAGGGCGATGGCCCCGCCGGCACCGGTGACCGGGAGCGAGGGGCGGGTGCGACGGAGCGAGTCGAGCGACACGATGACGAGTCCGATCCAGACGAGCACGAACCCGACGACGCGAAGTGCGCTGAGGGTCTCGTGGTAGGCGAGCCAACCGAGCAGGAAGTTGATCGTGGGCACGATGTACTGCACCAGGGCCATCGTGGTCAACGGCAGGCGATGTGCCGCCACTGCGAACATCAGCAGGGGCAACGTGGTGACGACGCCGGTCAGCGCGATCAACACCCAATCGCTGGCCGAGCCGGTGTGCACCGCGCTCGCCGAGCGTGTCGTCTCGAAGACGACCAGTGCTACCGCCGGGATGAACAGCACCATCGTCTCGGCGGTGAGGCTCTCGATCGCGGTCAGTGGTGACTGCTTCTTCGCGAACGAGTACGTGACCCATGTCGCGGCGATGATCAGCGAGACCCACGGCACGTTGCCGTAGCCGATCGTCAGGACCACGACGGCCGCCACGGCGAAGACCAGTGCGACCTGTTGAGCGCGCTGCATCGTCTCGTGGAGCACGACGACGCCGGCCAGCATCAGACCGATCGGGGTGATGAAGTAGCCGAGCGCGGTCTCGATCACGCGACCGTGGACAACGGCCCACACGTAGGTGGTCCAGTTCGCGGTGAGCACGATCGACGCGAACAGGATCCGGCGGAGCAGGGCTCGGTCGCGCAGCCGGGCGAGGATCGGCCGCAGTCGGCCGGTGGCTGCCGTGTAGACCCCCATCACCAGTGCCGATGACGTGATCCGGTAGCCGATCAGCTCGAACGCGTCGAAGTGCTCGAGGTGCTTCCAGTAGATCGTGACCAGACCCCAGAAGAGGTACGCCGCAGAGCCCCAGATCAATCCGGAGCGCCGAACGGACGCGGCGTCGCCCGCGGCGTCGGGGGTCCCGTCGTCGCGAGTCACGGCCATGGATCCCAGAGTACGGCGCAGTGGGCGCCGGTGCGGCTTTGGATGGTCGGCCCGGAGCCGTCGCGGTGGTTAGCTTGACCGGATGTCGAAGCGGCGCGGGTCCATGTTCCGACTCGTCGCGTGCGCGGGGGTCGGCGTCGCGCTCGCCACCTCGTGCGGTTCGTCGGGCGGCGTGATGATCGCGCGCAGCAACGCAACCGACGTGGTCGACACGACGCCGGACGGATCGTCCCCCGACACGTCGGCTCCGGACACTTCGGCTCCGGACAACTCGTCTCCGGACACGGCCACTCCCGACACCTCGTCGCCGGACACGGCGGCTCCTGACACGTCGTCTCCGGACACGGGTCCGCCGACGACGGACGGCCTTCCGACGCAGATGAACCTGCCCGGTACCGACATCCCGCTCGACGGCCCGTACCCCTTCGATCCGAACAAGCCTCCGCAGCCGTTCGACGGGTTGATGGTGGCCACCGTGCACGACCTCGAGGCGTTCTGGGCCGAGCAGATGCCGGCGGTGTTCGGCAAGGACTACGTGCCGCTGGCCGGCGGCGTGTTCCCCGCCTATCCGGAGCGCACGGACTACCCGCCGAACGGTTGCATCACCCAGTACTCCGACGTCGAGGCCAACGGCTTCTACTGCCCCGACGGTGACTACATCACGTGGGACGACGTCGGGTATGCCCTGGACGGGTACACCGACCACGGATCGGGGGCGATCACCGGATTGATGTCGCACGAATGGGGCCACGCGATCCAGCAGCGCACTGGTGTGTTCGACATCGTGCCGGAGGTCTCCACGCCGGTGGTCGAACTGCAGGCCGATTGCTACAGCGGCGCGTGGTTCGCCCACATCGCGCGTGGGGAGAGCACGCTGCTCAGCTTCACCGACGCCGACATCCGCAGCGGCCTGCTCGACACAGCGCTGTCAGCGGATCCCGTCGGCTCGTCGCCCACCGATGAGGAAGCCCACGGCGCCGGGTTCGACCGGGTCGGCGCGTTCCAGGACGGGTTCAACCTCGGGGTCACCCAGTGCGCCGGCTACCCGGAGCACAACCCACCGATCACCGAGTTCCCGTTCGACTCGACCTACGACGGCGATCAGGACCCCGGCAACGCGCCGTACGACTCGCTCGTTCTCGGCGATGACACGACGATGGGGGACATCCCGACCGACCTCAACACCTACTGGACGCAGACATTGCCCGACTCGTTCACGCCGCTGACGATCACCTCGTTCAACGGCGAGCCGCCGGCGTGCGACGGTCTGACTGCCGATTCGATCAAGCAGACCTTGGCGGTCTACTGCGCCAGCACCGGGGACGTGTTGGTCAACGACTCGGCGGCGCGCACGGCGGTCGACCGCGTGGGAGACTTCGCCGCGGGCTACTTCCTGGCCGCGGCGTGGGCCGAGGCCGCGCAGATCTCCGTCGACAGCAAGTTGAGCGGCGTCAAGCGCGTGCTGTACGACGACTGCTTCGTCGGTGTGTGGGCGAAGAGCCTGCCGACCGACGACACCGGTCCTGACGATCGTCTGCTGGAGATCTCACCCGGCGATCTCGACGAAGCGATCGCCACCGCGATCCTGCTCGCCGACGACTCCGCCGATGTGGGTCTCAACGGCGACGCCTACCAGAAGGTCGACGCCTTCCGCCACGGTGCACTCGGCGGCATCTCCGGCTGCAACACCTACTTCAGCTCCTAGCGCGCGACGGTGCGTGCGGTCGCCCCGGCCAACCGCTCGCGCCTGGAAACTGGACGCGTGATCGGCCCACATCCGAAGCGATGATGCGTCCAGTTCGCAGCGCTATGGCTCTGGCGACTCGTCCAACTCGGATCTGATGCACGTTCCGATCTCAACATCCGCGTCCGGCGAGTGGATGTTGAGCCATCGCAGGTGCGGACGGCCGTCGGCGCTCGGCATCGGTGGGGGTTCGAGGGAGATGACAGTGACCGCGCAGCGGCGACCGTCAGGGAACGACACCTGGATATCGCCCGCTCGGCGCGGTTTCCGTGGCTTGGAATCGAACGTTCGTCATCGTCATCGGCCGGGCTCAGTGGAACGCGATTCCCAGGATCACGATGGCCGCGAGTGGGATGCATGCCACGGCGAATCTGATCCACAGTGCTCGGTCCGAACGCACTGCGGTGCTCGGGTTGGCGCGGAGCTCGTCAGCTTGTCGCTGGGCCTCCGCCCGGTTTCCTCCGCTGCCGGTGCTCACGGGGGTCCATGGTGCTTGAGATCGTGACCGGCCGCAAGCACCGAGCAAACCCAGGGCCGGCGACTGGACGCGTGATCGGCCTACATCCGCCGCGATGAGGCGTCCAGTTGTCGGGTGGCTGCGGTTCGACCGTGGATGCGACCGGTCCGGGTGGTTCTCGGAGTGTTTTCGCCGGAGGGTGCGGCGAAAATGTACCGAGATCGGCGGATGGTCGATGGTGGACGATGGGTCAGCGAGTCGCGTCAACGGCTGGGTTCGGCGGTCCACTGCAGGGCGGGCGGGTCGACACGGGCACAGCGCGGGCCGCCGTGCGCGTCGGTGAGGCCGATCGTCGCGACGAGACGGTGGCCTATCGATTGCGCTGCGCGGACCAGATCGGTATCGATCGCGTCGAGCATCAACTTGGCGCGGCGGAACATCGCGAACCCGCCGTCGGCACCGACGTCTCCCCAGGTGATGTAGAGGAACCGCTCGCCACGACGGCCGTGCACGGCAGGACCGGCGAAGTCGAGACCGCCGCCGTCGGCCACCTTGACGCGGACGTCGAGCGTCCACGTCGCGCTCGGCGCATCGCCAGGGACGAGTTGTTCGGCAACCTCACGGACCTGGACCCCGGCGTGCACGTTGTGCACGGGAACTGCGGCGACCCGGAACATGCGTCCGGGGAGATCGTGGCCGCGGATGACGACGTCCATCGGCGCGTCAGACTTCCCGGCGATCGGCGAGGTGGACGTCGAGGGCGGCGAAGCTCTTGGCGAACGCCTTCGTTGCCTGGCCGGCGATCAGCCGGTGCAGCGGCTTGGCCCAGAACTTGGGTTGCGCGGCCATCCGGTAGGCGATGTGGGTGCGGCCCGGTTCCGGTTCGTCGAACACGGCCCGCTCGACGAGCGAGGTGAACATGCTCATCCGCATTGCCGTCGCGGTGAACGCCCAGAGTCGCTCGGGCTGCCAGGCGATGAACCGTTCGTCGACTCGCAGCCCGTTGACCGAGATGGAACGCGTGGATCCGACACCATCGAACACGTCGCTCGTCGCCGTGCAGCTGCGGCACTTCGAGAACCAGATCGTCCAGCTCTCGTTGTCGATGAACGCGGACCAGACCTCGGCGGGGGTCGCCTGGACGAGTCCGTCGAAGTCGAAGATCCATGGTGCCCGATCGGCGAAGACGAGATCGCGCTCGATCATTGTGCCCATCCGACGCACGCTACTTCGGCGACTGGCCGAGAGGATCGTGACCGAGCTCAGGGCAGGTCGACGCCGGGCTTGACGACATCGATCGTGATCTCGGCCTGTGCGATCGCCGTGGTGCAGACGCGCTCGGGAAAGGCGATCGTCAGCGCGTCGTACTGATCCGGCGGGTAGACCTTCAACAGCGTCGCCGGCTGCGGGTGGCAGTCGTCGAAGAATCCGGGGTCGTGGTAGTCCATCGTCGCGTGGGCCTGCTCACCGACGTGCAACGTGACCGTCGGCGTCGAGCCGGGGACGCGCTCGGCCGATGCACCGATCTGAGTGCCGGCGTCATCGGTGAACGACACACCCGGATGCCCGTCGAGCGTGCACGTGACCGTGCCGGCGTTGGTGAAGATGATCGGCGTGTACTGGTTGCCGGCCGCCGCCCCGGTGTCTCCCAGCGAGAGCGTGAGTGCCGACGTCGCGCAGGGAGCCAGACCAGGCGCTGCGGGCTCGGTCGGGTCCGGCCCGACCGAGGTGTCCGGAGGCGTCGTTGTCGCCGGCACAGTCGTCGGGGCGGCCGTCGCCGGGGTGGTCGGCGAGGTTGCAGCGGGAATGGTCGGAGTTCCTACTGTCGTCGGCGCAGCGGTCGGCTGGGTCGCGGTGGTCGGCGTCGTCACCGGCACGGCCTCCGTCGTGGACGTCGGGACCGGCACGGTCGATGGCGATCCGGAGGCAGCGGTCGTGTCGACGATGACGACGGTTGGAGCCGATGTCGTCGCGACCGACGTGGTCGAGTCCGCGGTCAGCTTGCTGGACGACGAGCATGCGCTCGTGGCAGCGATCACGGTGAGGGCGAGGATTCGGGTTGCAGACGATCTCACGTCGCAATTGTTGCCGATCCGTCAGGCGCGCACACCTCGCCCGATCACCAGCGGGAGATCGAGCGGATGGATCGCCCCTGCAGCGGCCGCGCACACTGCGGGAATCGCGTGGACCATCCGTCCAGCGGCGGTGGCGTTGCCGCCCTCGGCCGGGTTGCCGGTGCCGTCGTCGGCCTCGATCGTGACCGTGATCGACGGTCGGCCGCTGACGATGACGCGGTGACACCCCAGCCGGCCGTTCGGCGCGCTGGGCAGATGCGGCGACGTTCCGGGCACCAGCCGGGTCACGTGCTCCATCACGATCCGCGGCCGGCCGCCGACGATGCCCTGCACCTCGAACCGGAACGCGCCTTGGCTGCCGGCCTCGAACGTGCCCATCCCCGGCACCTCGACCGTCTCCTCGAGCGCGAAGCGTTCGACGCTCGTGGTGATGTCGTCGACGACCAGCCCGAGCCCGTCCGCCACGACGCGGATCGTCCCGCCCCAGATGCTGAGCAACACGTTGTGGTCGAGCATGATCGGCAGCTCGTCCATCGGCTGACCGAAGCCGATCAGGTACCGGACTGCGTCCGGCGCGTGGTACGTCTCGTAGCAGAAGATCTCCTGGGCGCGGATCTCCTCGATCTCACCGGCGACGCCGGACAGCACCAGCGGCAGCAGATCGAGGGCCCAGCCCGGGTCGATGCCGGTGACGAACACCGAGCTGTTCCCCGCTGCGCAGGCGTCCGCGATCCGGCTGCGCAATGGCTCGGGTGTGGTCGGCGGATGGAGGAGGTCGTACACCGCCGTCGTGACCACGTTGACACCGGCGCGCAGGCACTGCTCGATGTCGGCGATCGCCTCCTGCGGGCGGAAGTCGCCGGACGCGCAGTAGGCGACAGCGTCGGGCTTGCCGGCCAGCAGGGCCGCCGGGTCGTTGGTCGCGATGATCCCCGTGGGGGCCACACCCGCCAACGTGCCCGCGTCGATGCCGACCTTGTCCGGGTTGCTGACGATGACCCCGACCAGTTCGAGGTCGCTCGACGCGAGGACTGCGCGGATCGCCGGCCTGCCCACGTTCCCGGTACCCCACACCACCACGCGAGAAGCCATGGCCACCCCTTTCGACGCTGGCACGATAGAGCGCGCCGCGATCGCCCGGCCGTGTCAGGCGCGCAGGATGAGGAGGAACTGGCCACCGACGCGCTCGACCTCGGTGGTCAGCGCGCTGCCCGGGCGAAGTCGGGTGATGCGATCGCGCAACCAGTCGGCCGCTTGGTCGGCGTCGGCCTGTGATGGGCAGCGGGCCATGACCTCACGGCCCATCTTGCGTTGCAGGCGGTCGACACTGGTGATGATCGGCGCCGGGTCGACGACGAACAGGTGCTCCGGCCAGGGGATCACCGCGGCGATCGCGCCCTTGCGCGTGTTGCACCCGCGGTGGGCCAGGCGCTCCTGCAGCGCTTCGCCGCCGTGCTTGTTCTTGTCGTTCTTCTTGGCCTTGTCCGTCGCCAGGCTGTCGATGCTCGGCCCGCGGTCGTCGTTGACGGACATCGTCGGATCGACCGCCTGATCGCAGATCCAGCATCGCCATCCATCACGATCACCGACATCGTCGAGCTTGCTCACGCGGGCACGCTACTGCTGATGACAAATGTCAGTGGCGATTCGTCATCGTCGGCACTTCTGCGATGCGACGGATGGGCGCAGAGTGGACGCATGACACCCCACCAAGCTCCACCGCCCGCGGGAGGGATCCGCCTCTCCGGGCTGAAGAAGTCGTTCGGCTCGGTCACCGCTGTCGCCGGCATCGACCTCGTCCTGGCTCCCGGCGAGACGGTCGCGCTCCTCGGGCCGAACGGCGCCGGCAAGTCGACCACGCTCGACCTGCTGCTCGGCCTGCTCGACCCTGACAGCGGTGAGATCGCAGTGTTCGGTCAATCACCGGCGCAGGCCGTCGCCGATGGACGCGTCGTCGCAATGCTCCAGACCGGCTCACTGATCCAGTACCTCACCGTGCGCGAGCTGGTCGAGACCGTCGCCTCGCTGTACCCGTGTCCACGACCCGTCGAGGAGGCGCTGGAGCTGGCCGGCCTCAGCCGGTTGCAGGATCGTTGGACGCAGAAGCTGTCCGGCGGCGAGGCGCAGCGGGTGCGGTTCGCGTGCGCGGTCGTGGCCAACGCCGACCTGCTCGTGCTCGACGAACCGACCGTGGCGCTCGACGTCGAGTCGCGCCGCGACTTCTGGGCGGCGCTGCGGCGCATCGCCGGGGAGGGCAGGACCATCGTCTTCGCGACGCACTACATGGAAGAGGCCGAGGCGTTCGCCGATCGGATCGTGCTGATGGCCGACGGTCGGATCGTGGCCGATGGTTCCACGTCGGAGATCACGGCGATGGTCGGCACCCGGACCATCCGTGCGACGCTGCCCGACGTCTCGATGGACGATCTTCGTTCGGTCGCAGGTGTGGTCGGCGTCGAACGACATGGCGACACGATCGTGCTCACGTGCAACGACTCGGACCGAGCGCTGCGGGCCCTGCTCGCTGACCACACGACCATCAGCGACATCGAGGTTCGCAGCGGCGGCCTCGAGCAAGCGTTCCTCGAACTGACCGCGGAGGCAACGCGATGAGCACCACCATGAACAGCAGCCTCGACACGACGATGAGCACCGTCGCCACTGCTCCCGACATCCGGGCGCGCCGCTCGACAGCGCACCGGCCGACGACGTACCTGCGCAGCGAGTGGCTGCGCACGATCCGCAACCGGCGGTTCTTCGTCTTCTCGCTCGTCATCCCGCTGGTCCTGCTGCTGGTGATCGCCGGACCGAACCGCAACCAGACCCTCGGCGGTCTCCCGTTCGCGACGTACTACATGACGGGCATGGTGGCGTGGGGCAGCATGGCGGCCGTGATCGCCGGCGGCGCGCGCATCGCGGCCGAACGAAGCGTCGGCTGGAACCGTCAACTCCGGGTGACGCCCTTGCGCCCGTCGGTGTACCTCGCCACGAAGGTGGCCACCGGGTATGCGCTCGCATCGATCAGCATCGTCCTGCTCTATGCGGCAGGGATCTCGCTCGGTGTGCGGATGCCGTTCGGGCGATGGTTCGAGATGAGCGGCCTGATCCTCGTCGGCCTGATCCCCTTCGCCGCACTGGGCGTCGTGCTCGGCCACCTGTTGACCGTGGACTCGATGGGGCCGGCGATGGGCGGCATCACCTCGCTGTTCGGCCTGCTCGGCGGGGCATGGGGTCCGATCGCCGACCACGGCGTCATGCGTGCGCTGGGTGAGGGACTGCCGTCCTACTGGCTGGTGCAGTCCGGGCGTGTCGGACTGGGCGGCGGCGCTTGGCCCGCACGGGCGTGGATCGTCGTGGCGGTGTGGTCGATCGTGCTCGTGCGAGTGGCCGTCTGGGCTCATCGGCGTGACACCGGCAAGGTCTGAGGACCAGGATGGAGCGCATGGATCGCACCCACCGCGCGCCGGGCGTGATGTACCCGCCCGCAGATGGCGATGGCGAGCGCAGCTGGCGCCGACTGATCTTTCCGGCGGTCTTCCTCGTCACGCTGGCCCAGACGCTCGGCGGAGTCGGCAAGCACTCCGACGGAGCGGGCTTCGTCGTCGGCTGCGCGGTGCTCCTGGGGTTCTGCGTGACATACGTCGTCGCGCTGGTCAGCCTCGGCTCACGGTCGCTGCACCGGTTCTGGGCTTGCTATTCCGGCCTGTGTGGCCTGTTCGTCGTCGAGACGTTCTTCGCCCATGGGGACGCCTCGACGATGCTGATCTTCATCGGCACGCTCGCCATTGCCGTGCTCTGGACGCGTGCCGTTCCGATCGTCGTCGTGCTGATCGCTGTCACGTTCTTCCTTCCCGCGGCCGTGCCCTCCTGGCACCACGGCGTGGACGCGGGCGCGGCGACGTCGCTGTCCATCGTCCTCGCGGCGATGTTCGCGTTCTTCCGGTTGGTGCACGTCAACCACGAGCTGTCCGAGGCCAAGGCCGAGATCGCCGCGTTGGCGGCCGAAGGCGAGCGCCAGCGGATCGCCCGCGACCTGCACGATCTGCTCGGCCACTCGTTGACGACGATCACGCTCAAGTCGGGTCTGGCCCGGCGGCTCTTCGAGCAGGGCGAGGTGGATCGTGCCGCGAACGAGATCAGCGAAGTCGAGGCGCTGTCGCGTCAGTCGCTCGCCGACGTGCGCGCCGCGGTGGCCGGCTATCGCACGACGACGTTGACGGGTGAGCTCGCGACGGGTCGCGAGCTGCTGCGCACGTTGGGCGTGCATGCAGAGTTCCCGCCGTCGGCGGATCCCGTCGATGCGGCGAACCAGGAGCTGTTCGGCTGGGTGGTGCGCGAAGGACTGACCAACGTCGTTCGGCATGCCCACGCCACGAGGTGTTCGATCGCGATCGGCACCGACTGGATCGCGATCACCGACGACGGTGCGGGACCGGTCGA
>JAOBWQ010000539.1 GCA_025463425.1 Ilumatobacteraceae bacterium
GCTCGGTCTTGCCCACACCCGTCGGCCCGAGGAACATGAACGAACCGATCGGGCGGTTGGGATCGCTGAGCCCGGCGCGGCTGCGACGGATCGCGTTGGCGACCGCGGTGACGGCGTCGTCCTGGCCGATGACGCGCTCGTGGAGATGATCCTCGAGGTGGACCAGCTTGGCCATCTCGCCCTCCATCAACCGGGTGACGGGCACGCCGGTCCACTTGCTGACGACCTCGGCGATGTCCTCCGCGTCGACCTCTTCCTTGAGCATGCGGTTGCCGCTCTGCAGGGAGTCGAGGTGGTGGGTGGCGTCGTCGATGCGGCGCTCCAGCTCGGGGACGCGGCCGTAGCGGATCTCGGCGGCGACGTTCAGGTCTGTCTCGCGCTCGAGCTGGGTGCGCAGGCCCTCGACCTCTTCCTTGAGAGTGCGGATGGCCGTGATGGCTTCCTTCTCGGCCTCCCAGTGGCCCTTCATGATCGCGCTCTGCGCATTGAGCGAGGCGAGCTCGTCCTCCAGCGTGGCCAGTCGTTCGATCGACGCCGCATCGGTCTCCTTGGCCAACGCGACCTGCTCGATCTCGAGCTGCAGGATACGCCGCTGGACGACGTCGATCTCGGTCGGCATCGAGTCGATCTCGATGCGCAGCTTGCTGGCCGCTTCGTCCATCAGGTCGATCGCCTTGTCGGGCAGGAAGCGGTTGGTGAGGTAGCGGTTGCTGAGCACCGCTGCGCTGACGAGTGCATTGTCCTGGATGCGCACCCCGTGGTGGACCTCGTAGCGCTCCTTCAGCCCGCGCAGGATCGCGACCGTGTCCTCGACCGACGGCTCGCCGACGAACACCTGCTGGAACCGGCGCTCCAGCGCGGAGTCCTTCTCGATGTACTTGCGGTACTCGTCGAGCGTGGTCGCACCGATCATGTGCAGCTCGCCGCGGGCCAGCATCGGCTTGATCATGTTGCCCGCGTCCATCGCGCCCTCGGCCGCGCCCGCACCGACGATGGTGTGGATCTCGTCGATGAACGTGATCACCTCGCCATCTGAGTCCATGATCTCCTTCAGCACGGCCTTGAGCCGCTCCTCGAACTCGCCACGGAACTTCGCGCCGGCCAGCATCGAGCCGATGTCGAGGCTGATCAGCCGCTTGCCCTTCAAGCCTTCCGGCACGTCGCCGTCGGCGATGCGCCGGGCGAGGCCCTCGACGATCGCTGTCTTGCCGACGCCCGGCTCGCCGATCAGGACCGGGTTGTTCTTGGTCCGTCGGCTGAGCACCTGGATGACCCGCCGGATCTCCTCGTCGCGACCGACGACCGGATCGATCTTGCCGTCCCTGGCCCGCGCCGTGAGGTCCTGTCCGTACTTCTCCAGCGCCTGGAACTGCTCTTCGGGGTTCTGGCTGTTGACGCGGTGGCTGCCGCGCACCTGCTGCAGCGCCTTGAGCACTTCCTCGCTGCCGATGCCCAAGCGCGCGTTCATCGCGAGGAGCAGGTGCTCCACCGACAAGAAGTCGTCCTTGAGGTCCTTGCGGTAGGTCTCCGCGTTCTCGGCGATGTTGGTCAGCTCCCGGCTCATCCGCGGCTCGTTGCCGCCATAGGCGCGGGGCAGCTTGGCCACGGCCTCTTCGGCCTTGTTGCGGACCATCAGCGGGGCGAGCCCGAGCGCCTGGACGACGCCGGGCACGATCGTGCCCTCCTGGGCCATCAGCGCAGCCAGGACGTGGTCGGGAGTCAGCTCGGGGTTGGAGTTCGCCTTGGCCTCGTCGATGGCCGCGGCAAACGCTTCCTGGGTCTTGTGAGTCCACTTCTTCGGATCGAACGCCATGGCGTCAGGCTATCGATCAGGTCGGTGGGTGGCAACAAAGTTGATATGCCTTGTATCAACTTTGACGCCGCCGACGACACCCTCGATCGCTCCGGCCGCAATGCAACAGCCCTTCGCTACCTTGGAGGGATGCGGCGCGCTGATCAACCTCCTCGCACGCTGCAGCTCAGCTGGCACAACGAATCGCTGCACCTGTGGGCGATCGCCACCGACGACGCGTCCCCGGCGAGCAACCTGGAGGTGCTGCGCCTGGCCGACCAGCGGCTCGGCTTCCACGTCTCGGTGCTCGCAACGCCGTCGCGCGTCACCGTTGCCCTGCCCGAGCCGTTCGCCGCCACGGTCGCGCCCAGCTTGCGCCTCCCGCTGTCGGTGCTCGGTGGGCTGTCCGCCGACGCGGTGCGCGGCACTCGTTCGGCAACCGTTGCCTGGTTCGCGACGCTCGTCGAGCTCGGTCGGCGGGTGATCGCCGCCCGCCGGGTGCGCCCACTGCTGCAGATCGACGGGGCCGTCCACCACGCGCGGTGGGTCCCGATCATCGACGACGCGCTGACGACCCAGCTGCAGGCGCTGCACCAGGCGATGCCTGCGGCGGTGGGGGTGGGTGAGGTCGCGCCGCTGTTCGAGCAGATCGTCGACATGCTGGCCCGCAAGACGCTCAGCCGGGTGGCATGGCGGCCCCCGCAGCCGCGCAACGGCCGCGGCACGGACTACCGCGCGGCGCAGACCTCGCTGCGCGCACTCGGCTCCGACTCCGGCAACGTGCTCTACCGCAACGACGACGCACCTGCGCTGGCCGAGCTGCAGCGCACCTTCGCCCACGAGGTCGAACGGGCCAGCGGCATGCCGGTGCTGGCGGCGCAACTCCGGCTCACCCTTCCCGAGGGCCTCGACGATCCGTGGCGGATCTCGCTCGAGCTGGTCGATGTCGACCAGCCGGACCACTGGTGCTCCGCCTCCGACGTGCTCGACGCGACCCCGCTCGCACTGGATCTGGCCCGCACCGCGACCCAACTCCCCCGCCTCCTGCAGCGGCTGAACGACGCCGGCGCGTTGCTCGACGCGC
>JAOBWQ010000541.1 GCA_025463425.1 Ilumatobacteraceae bacterium
CCGCGCCGAGGCGTCTTCGGTCGCCTCTACCACGGCGAGACCAAGATCGATTTCATGGGTCGCAAGTGGTGGGCCATCGGCATCTCCGCTGCACTGATCGTGATCACGATCGTGTCGCTGTTCGCGCAGAGCCTCAACCTCGGCCTCGACTTCAAGGGCGGCGTGCAGTGGGAAGTCCCAGCAGCGCACCTCTCCGAGGATCAGGCTCGGGCAGTGCTGAACGACAACGGCGTGAACGCAACGGATGCCAAGATCGTGCACGTCACCGCCAGTGGTGTCGACCGGCTGCGCATCCAGGTCGGCGAGCAGTCGCCCGAAGAGATCCAGAAGGTCTACGACGCACTCGCGGTCGCCGCGCAGGTCAAGAGCACCGACATCAGCGCCAACTCGGTGACGTCCTCGTGGGGTTCGGAGATCACCGACGCCGCAGTCCGCGCGCTCATCGTCTTCGTCGTGCTCGTCTCGTTGTTCATCGCCTGGCGGTTCGAGTGGCGGATGGCAGCGGGTGCGATCGCGGCCATGCTGCACGACGTGCTGATCAGCGTCGGCGTGTACTCGGTGTTGCAGCTCGAGGTCACTCCGGCCACGGTGATCGCGTTCTTGACGATCCTCGGCTTCTCGCTCTACGACACCATCGTCGTGTTCGACAAGATCAAGGAGAACACGGCCCGGTTCGCCACGGCCCGACTCCCGTACGACGACGTGATCAACGTCTCGATGAACCAGGTGCTGATGCGCTCGCTGAACACCAGCGTCGCTGCCATCCTGCCGGTGCTCTCGCTGCTCGTGGTCGGCGCCGGCCTCCTCGGCGCCGTCGCCCTGCGCGAGTTCGCCCTGGCGCTGTTCGTCGGCCTGATCACCGGGTCGTACTCGTCGATCTTCATCGCCACGCCGTTGCTGGCCGAGCTGAAGAACCGCTCGCCGAAGTACAAGGCGATGCGTGCGCCGCGGGCAACCGGCATGGAACTCGAACTGCTCGTGCTCGGTGGCGCACCGACGGTCAAGAAGGACGCCCAGCGCGCCCGAGCTGCCGGCCAGGGCACCGAAGCCTTGGTCGCGCGCAAGCCGGTCACCGCGGACGAAGTGCTGTCGCACCCGCCGCGGCCACGCAAGAAGACCCGCCGCTAGCAGACTCCGGATCCGGCCGCCCTCTGTATCCTGCAGACATGGCAGCCGAACCGGTCTCCGCGAACCCCGTCCTCCCTGACGCGCAGTGGCTGCGCGATCTCATCCGTGACATTCCCGACTACCCCAAGGCCGGGGTCACCTTTCGTGACATCACGCCGTTGCTGGGTGACGGCGCCGGCTTCCACCGCGCGGTCACCGAGCTCGTCGACCGCTTCGCGGGCGTGCAGGTCGACCGCGTCCTCGGCATGGAAGCCCGTGGGTTCATCCTCGCCGCACCTGTCGCGTTCCACATCAACGCGGCCTTCGTGCCCGTCCGCAAGGCGGGCAAGCTGCCCTGGGCCGTCGTGCGCGAGGAGTACCAGCTCGAGTACGGCGTCGACAAGTTGGAGATCCACCGCGACGCCATCCACCCCGGCGAGCGGATCCTGATCATCGACGACGTCCTCGCCACCGGCGGTACGGCGTCGGCCACGGCCCGCCTGGTCGAGGCGCTCGGCGGCGAGATCGTCGGTCTCGGCTTCATGCTCGAGATCGGCGCGCTGGAAGGCCGCCTGCGCCTGGGCGATCATCGGGTCGAGAGCCTGGCGGTCTACTGACCCCATGGGCACCGTCGATCGCGTCCTGCCGTGGAGACGGCAACAACAGGTCACCTACGACGAGCTCGCCCCCATCCTCGCGTCCTACCGCAAGCGGCACCCGAAGGCCAGCACGACGATGATCACCAAGGCGTTCGCGACGGCGAACGCTGCGCATCGCCATCAGCTGCGCAGCAGCGGCGAGGGGTACATCAACCATCCCTTGGCCGTGGCCCGCATCGTCGCCGACATCGGTCTCGACGAGACGTCGTTGGCCGCCGCGCTGCTGCACGACTCGGTGGAAGACACCGAGATCACCCTCGCCGATGTCGAGAAGGAGTTCGGCGCCGACGTCGCCGCAATCGTCGACGGCGTCACCAAGCTCGAGCGCCTGCAGTTCGACTCGAAGGAAGCCCAGCAGGCGGCGACGATGCGCAAGATGCTCGTCGCGATGGCCCGCGACCTGCGCGTGCTGATCATCAAGCTCGCCGACCGGCTGCACAACATGCGCACCATCGCCGGGATGCCGATGGACAAGCAGCGCCGCATCGCGCAGGAGACGCTCGACATCTACGCCCCGCTCGCGCACCGTCTCGGGATGCAGGAGCTCCGCCAGCAGCTCGAAGACCTCAGCTTCGCGTCGCTGTACCCGAAGCGCTTCGCCGAGCTCGACCACCTCGTGATGACCCGCAGCCCGGGGCGCGACATGTACCTCGCCAAGTTCCTGGCCGAGGTCGGAGGTCGCCTCGAAGCGCTCAACATCACCGCCGAGCTCACCGGCCGGGGCAAGCACATGTGGAGCATCTACGAGAAGATGATCCAGAAGAACCGCGACTTCGACGAGATCTTCGACCTCGTCGCGATCAGGGTCGTGGTCGATTCGGTGAAGGACTGCTACGCCGCGCTGGGCTGCATCCACGGGCGCTGGAAGCC
>JAOBWQ010000557.1 GCA_025463425.1 Ilumatobacteraceae bacterium
CCGAGCCGCACCGTCCAGCAGGAGTCGCTCACGCTGGTGCCGGACAAGCAGACGTACGCACCGGGTGACACGGCGCAACTCCTCGTCCAGTCTCCGTTCGCGACGGGTACCGGCCGACTGACGATCACCCGCAACAACCACATCACGTCCACCACCACGTTCGCGGTGGCCGACAGCTCGGCGATCGTGCCCATCCCGATCGCCGACACCGACATCCCCGGCATCGACGCCTCGATCGAGGTCGTCGGAACGGCGCCTCGCGCCGACGACAGCGGCACCGTCCTGCCGGATGCACCAAAACGGCCGGCATACGCGACCGGTGGCATCTCCCTCGACGTCTCCACCGCCACTCGTGCGTTGACGGTGACCGCCGTGCCGGAGAGCGACACCCTGGAGCCCGGGGGCCACACGAAGGTGGCGGTCACTGTCAAGGACCACGACGGCAACCCGGTGCAGGGCAGCGAGCTCGCCGTCGTCGTGGTCGACGAGGCCGTCCTCGCCCTCAGCAACTACACGCTCGCCGATCCGCTGGCGGCGTTCTACGGGCAGCTGCCGTCGTACATCAGCGAGCAGTACGGGCGCAGCACGATCGTGCTGGCCAACCCGACCTCGGTGTCCCGCCAGGACGGCAGCACCGCGGCGACGACGGCGGACACGACGTCTGCCGCGGTGCCCGCGCTCGAGGGCGGCGCGTCGCCTACCACCGTGGCGCCCGCCTCGGACACGTTCGACACCGCCTCGGGCGAGAAGAGCGCCAGCACGGCCGGCGGTGGCGCGACCGGCGCGATCGACGTGCGCACCGACTTCAACGCACTCGCTGTGTTCGAGCCGTCCGTGCTCACCGGCGCCGACGGACAGGCCAGCATCGACGTGCCACTGCCGGACAACCTCACCCGCTACCGGGTGATGGTCGTCGCGGTCGCCGGAGCCGACACGTTCGGCTCGGCCGAGGCAAACATCACCGCTCGGCTCCCGTTGCAGGTGCGGCCGTCGGCGCCACGGTTCTTGAACTTCGGTGATACGTTCGAACTTCCGGTGGTCGTCCAGAACCAGACGGACGCACCGATGGACGTCGACGTCGTCCTGCAGACCGACAACCTCGACCTGCCGAACGCCAGCGGCGCGGTCGGCACCGGCCAGCGGGTCACCGTCCCGGCCAACGACCGGGTCGAGGTCCGCTTCCCCGTGTCGGCCGCGCTGGCCGGCACCGCCCGGTTCCGGGTCGCGGCCACCAGCGGCGACGCCTCGGACGCGGCCACGATCGAGCTGCCCGTCTACACGCCCTCCACGGCAGAGGCCTTCGCGACCTACGGCGTCATCGACGATGGCGCGACCGACCAGCCCGTCGCCACGCCCACCGACGTGATCCCCGAGTTCGGTTCGCTGGACGTCACCACCTCGTCGACGTCGCTGCAGGCACTCACCGACGCCGTGCTGTACGTCGCCCAGTACCCGTACGACAGCTCCGACGCCAGGGCGTCGCGCATCCTCGCGATCTCATCGCTGCGGGACGTCCTCACCGCGTTCGGTTCACCCGACCTGCCGACGCCGGAGGTGTTGAACCAGACGGTTCAGGACGACATCGATGCACTCGCGCCGATGCAGGACGGCGACGGCGGCTTCCCGTACTGGTCGGGCGATCCCGACTCGGACCCGTTCAACACGATCGAGGTCCTCCACGCGCTGCTGGTGGCCCGGGCGGACGGCTTCACCGTTCCTCAGTTCGTCGTCGACGTCGGCCTGCTCTACCTGGCGGACATCGAGAGCCACATCCCGCCCGAGTACGGCCAGGACGCCCGCGACAGCTTGAGCGCCTACGCACTGAACGTGCGGATGATCGGCGGCGACCGTGATGCGGAGAAGGCCAAGACCCTGTTCGAGAGCCGCGGCGATCTCCCGCTCGACGCGATCGCGTGGCTATGGCCGGTGGTGGACGACGCGCCGACCAGCGCGGCGATCGAGACGATCATCGACAACCGCGCCGTCGACACCGCCGGTGCCGTCACCTTCACCACGTCGGTCTCCGACGATGACTACGTCACGCTGCGATCCGACCGGCGGACCGATGGCCTGATCCTCGATGCACTGATCGCGGTCCGACCGACGAGCGACATGATTCCCAAGGTCGTCGCCGGGTTGCTGGCTGCGCAGGATCAGAGTGGTCGCTGGGACAACATCCAGGAGAACTCCTTCATCCTGCTGGCGATGAAGCACTACTTCGATGCGTTCGAGAGCCAGACGCCGGACTTCGTCGCCCGAGTCTGGTTGGGCGACCGCTTCGCCGGCGACCACTCCTTCGCCGGGCGCTCCACGGATCGGGTCCTCTTCAGCATCCCGACCGCCGACCTCCTTGCTGCCGACCCGACCGCCACCGGTGCCGGCCTCGTGATCCAGAAGGACGGAACGGGGCGGCTGTACTACCGGATCGGCCTGCGCACGGCGCCGACCGATCTGCAGCTCGATGCCCTCGACCGCGGGTTCACCGTTGTGCGCACCTACGAGCCGGTCGACGATCCCGCCGACGTCACTCGTGACGCCGACGGCACGTGGCACATCAAGGCCGGGGCCCGGGTCCGCGTCCGCCTCACGATGGTTGCCGAGAGCCAGCGCACCCACGTCGCGCTCATCGATCCGCTGCCAGCCGGGCTGGAGATCCTCAACCCCGACCTGGCGACGACGCCGGCTGTGCCGGCGACCGTGCCCGCCGACGGGGGCGACGGCGGCGTGATCGCCGGCTCCGTCGTTCCGACCGATACGTACGACGTCTGGCCGTGGTACGGCTCGTGGTTCGACCACGAGAACCTGCGCGACGACCGGGCCGAGGCGTTCTCCACCTACCTCGGCGCCGGCGTGTACGACTACTCCTACGTCGCATCGGCGACCACCCCGGGCACGTTCGTGGTGCCGCCGACGCGTGCCGAGGAGATGTACTCGCCGGAGACCTTCGGGCGGGCCGCGACGGACACAGTCGTCATCGGCGACTGAGCGTTCGCACCGCGACTGAACGCCGCAACGAGGGGGGCGATCCCATGGCGGGTGACGGCTGCGGCGGCCGCCCCCGTCCCCCGGGGAAGGGACCGTTCCGTCGGACGGGTGGCTGAGTTGTCGCCGTGACAACTCAGCCACCCGCGCCACCGAACGCGAACATCCCGCCGGGCGCCAATCGCCGAAACCAGCACCGATCGGCGACTCCGGGAGACTGGCGTCGCCAACGTGCCGACGCCAGTCTCCCAAAGCGCCACATGATGAGGCTGGCCGCCGCAGCCGCACAGCGCCGAAGCACCGCCCCCGTTTCATTGCATGGTTTCGGTCGAAGACCAGAGGCCGGCTCGATCACCCGGACGTCGAGTGGGAACGGGTGGCGTCACATGGCAGCATGTGGACGTGATCGATCCGACACCTCCTCCCGCCGCTGCGGCGCCATCGAAGAAGCGCCGGCGATCGTTGCGGGAACGAGTCGTCGGCGGTGAGCTCCAGCGGACGGTGCTCTCCCTCTGGTGGTGGCTCACGTTCGGTCTCGGGGTCGCGCTGTGGGTGCCGATGGTGGCCGTCGTCCGCCTCGTGACGGCGCCGTTCGACAAGGGCCACTACTGGGCCGGCTACCTGTTCCGCAAGCTGCCGGTGGTGCACCAGTACATCAACCCACTGTGGACGTTCCGGGTCAGCGGCACGATGCCCACGAACCCGCGCCGGCCGTACATCATCGTCTCGAACCACGAGTCGTTCGTCGACATCTTGCTGATCAGCCACCTCCCGTTCGAGATGAAGTGGCTGAGCAAGGTCGAGATGTTCAAGATCCCCGCCGTGGGCTGGTTGATGTCGATGGCCGACGACATCCGCCTCAGTCGGGGTGAGATCAGCAGTGCCACGGATGCGATGAACCAGTGCAAGGACCGGCTCGCCAAGAAGGTCAGCGTGCTCATCTTCGCCGAAGGCACACGCAGCACCACGGGCGAGCTCGGCAAGTTCAAGAACGGGGCGTTCCGCCTCGCGATCGAGACCGGCTGCCCGATCCTGCCGATCGCGGTCAGCGGCTGTCACACCGCCCTGCGCCCGAAGGACTGGCGCCTCGGCTACAGCACCGCCGAGGTTCGCGTGCTCGAGCCGATCGAAGTCGACGGGCTGACGATGCGCGACGTGTACATGCTGCGCGACAAGACCCGTGCCGCGATCGCCGCGGAGATCGAGGTGTTGAGAGCCGAACTTGCCGAGCGCGCGTTGGGCTAGCGTGCCCACTCGTATCCGGTGAGGGGGCAGGACGCATGGCAATGCTCGAGGTTCAAGACGTGTCCGTGCGATTCGGTGGGATCATCGCGCTCGACGGTCTCTCGTTCACGATCGACGAAGGGCAGATCTGCGGGCTGATCGGCCCGAACGGAGCCGGCAAGACGACGATGTTCAACGTCATCAGCCGGATCTACGACGCCACCACCGGCCGGGTTCTGTTCCGCGGCACCGACCTGCTGAGCGTGCAGGCGCACGGCATCGCCAAGCTCGGCATCGCCCGCACGTTCCAGAACCTGGCCCTGTTTCCGACGATGACGCTGCTCGAGAACGTGATGGTGGGCGGGTACAGCCAGGGCACCGACGGCTTCTGGCGCTCGACGCTGCGGCTCGGCACCGCCAAGGCCGAGCGCGAGCTGCGCGACGAAGCCGGCGATCTCCTGCGCAGCCTCCAACTGGATCACCTCGCGTTCCGCCCGGCAGCCGGCTTGCCCTTCGGCACGCTCAAGCGGCTGGAGATCGCTCGCGCCCTCGCCGCCCGGCCGACCTTCCTGCTGATGGACGAGCCCGCCTCCGGCCTCACCCACGGCGAGGTCGACGAGCTCAGTGAGACGATCAAGCGGGTTCGCGACGAGTTCAAGCTGTCGGTGCTCCTCGTCGAGCACCACATGGCGATGGTGATGGGCATCTCCGACAAGGTGGTGGCGATGGAGTTCGGCCGCAAGATCGCGGAGGGCGTTCCCGCCGATGTCCGCAACGACGACAAGGTCATCGCCGCATACCTCGGGACGTCCGCGTGAGCGTGCTGCTGGAGGTCACCGACCTCGTCGCGGGGTACGGAGCGGTGCAGGTGCTGCGGGGTCTCGACCTGTCGGTCAACGAGGGCGAGGTGTCCGTCATCCTCGGCGCGAACGGCGCCGGCAAGACCACCACGATGCGCGCCATCTCGGGGATGATCCAACGCAATGGCGCCGTCAGGTTCGGCGGCGAGGACATCACCCACACCTCGCCGAACGACATCGTCAAGCTCGGCATCGCCCAGGTGCCCCAGGGCCGCGGCACGTTCACCGACCTGTCGGTGTCCGACAACATGCGCGCCGGTGCGTACGTCCGCAAGGGCGGGGCAGCCCAGGCCGACCTCGACGAGTGGTACGAGATCTTCCCCCGCCTCCAAGAGCGCCGCGACCAGAAGGCGGGCAGCCTGTCTGGCGGCGAGCAGCAGATGCTCGCGATCGCACGGGCGATGATGAGCAGACCGAAGCTGCTCCTGTGCGACGAGCCCAGCCTGGGTCTGGCGCCGATCATCACCCAGGAGCTGTTCGCCATCCTCGGCCGGCTCAACGCCGAGCGAGGGCTGTCGATCCTCGTCGTCGAGCAGAACGCGAACCTCGCCGTGAAGATCGCCCACAGCGTCTTCGTGCTCGAGACCGGCTCGATCGTCGCCTCGGGCACGGCCGAGGACATCGCCAAGGACGACAGCGTCCGCAAGGCCTACCTCGGGTACTGAGCGGGAGACACCAATGGCCCATCTGCTGCAATACGTCCTCAACGGTCTCGCCAACGGTTCGATGTACGCGCTCGTCGCGCTCGGCATCGTCGTGATCTACCGCGGCACCAACCACCTCAACTTCGCACAGGGCGAGATGGCCCTGCTGGCCACCGCCGGCGCATGGTGGATCAACGACAAGGGCGTGCCCCTGGCGGCGGCGATCCTCCTCGCCGCGGCAATCGCCTTCATCGGCGGAGGCGTCATCGAGTTCGGACTGATCCGCCCGGCGGGCAGGAAGTCTCCGTTCGCCGTCGTGGTCGTCACGATCGGGTTGTTCCAGGGGCTCAACTCGTTCACGTCGCTGCTGTTCCCGAAGGTCGGCAACGGCGTGAAGTTCGGGACGTTGTTCCCGAACAAGCCGGCCGACTTCTTCCGCCTGCCGGGCGGCGCGATCTGGCGCTACGAGCGGATCGGAGTGCTCGTCACGGTTCTGGTCATCACGGGCTTGCTCTTCGCGCTCTTCCAGAAGACCAAGGTCGGGCTGGCGATGCGCATGGTCGCCAACAACCCGGAGTCGGCCAAGCTCGCCGGCGTGCCCACCAACCGGATCCTGATGATGAGCTGGGGTCTCTCAGCGGCGATCGGCGCGATCGGCGGAGCACTGATCGGCGGGATCAACGCGAACATCAACGTGTCGACGATGTTCGGCGTGTTCCTGCTCGCGTCTGCGGCAGCGACGCTCGGTGGCCTGGACAGCCCGCTGGGCGCCGTGGTCGGCGGCCTCTCCCTCGGCGTCATCGAGAGCCTCGTCTCCAACTACCCGAAGAACTGGGTCGCCAGCACCTACATCGGCGCGGACACGGCCATCGCCGTCGCGTTCTTGATCATCCTGGTGGTGCTGCTCGTGCGACCCTCCGGCCTGTTCGGCAGCTCACGAGTGGAACGGGTGTAGGCGATGACGACCACCATGCAGAGCACCTCGGCCGGCGCACCGAAGGCGTGGCCACGGCCCATCCCGGACTCCAGTCCGTTGCACTGGGTGTTCCGCGTGATCGGCGTCGCCGTGATCGCGGCCATCGCGATCTACATCGGTCTCAACGCGACACCGTCCACGCTCGGCAACGTCACCGAGGCATGCATCCTCGCGATCGCTGCGGTGGCGCTGAACCTGCTCCTCGGGTTCAACGGACAGATCTCGATCGGCCACTCCACGTTCGTGGGGCTGGCCGCGTTCGCGGCGGGCTACACGGTCAACTTCTGGCACTGGAACGCGTACTGGTCGCTGGTGCTCGGCATCGTGCTCTGCTTCCTCCTGGGCTTCGCCTTGGGGTTGCCCGCGTTGCGGCTCAAGGGTCCGTACCTCGCCCTGGTCACCCTCGCCGTGGCGTTCGTCTGGCCGACCGTCGCCAAGAAGTTCCTCGAGCAGAAGGTCAAGAAGAACTCGCTGAAGGGCACCCACCTCTCCCCGCCGACGTGGACCGGGCTCGTCTCGAAGGGCAAGGACGCTCGCCTCGACAAGGCGATCTTCCTGTACTGGTGCGGCATCATCCTGCTCCTCGTCGCCTACGTCGTGGTCCGCAACCTGCGCAAGAGCCGCATCGGGCGATCTCTCGTGGCGGTGCGCGACAACGAGACGGCTGCTGCCGTGATGGGTGTCAACCTGAAGTTCACGAAGACGATCACCTTCGGCATCTCCGCGGCGATCGCCGGCACGGCCGGATGGCTGTCGGCGGCTCGGCTGGATGTCTTCAACGACACCTCGTTCACGATCCTCAACTCGATCAAGTACCTGCTGGCCCTGTTCCTCGGCGGCGCGGCCACCCTCCTCGGCCCGATCGTGGGCGCGTTCGCGTACTTCTTCCTCGACGACTACCTCCGTTCACATGCTCCGCACTGGACCTGGCTGCCCGGCCAGCTGAGCAAGGGACCGATCGCCTCGTTCCTCCTCGGAGCGATCGTCATCGCCTTCGTGTTCATCGCCCCGTTCGGTTTGGTGGGATTCGTCAAGGACCAGGCACGTAGAGTGTTCATCGTCACACCGCGCCCACTCCGGCCGGCGCTGACACCATCAGCGCTCGACGATGAGCGCCCAGAGGAATCCAAAGGGGAGTAGACATGGTTCGAACGACCAAGCACCTGACCGCGCTTGCGGCTGTCGGGGTGCTCGCGCTGGCTGCGTGCAGCAGCGACAGCAAGAGCGCCACCTCGACCACCGCCGGAGCCGCCACCACGGCCGCGTCGACGGCAGGTTCCACCGCCGACACGACAGCGGTCACGACCGCCGAGTCCACCGCAGACACAACGGCGGACACCACGACCGATTCGTCGACGGCCGACACCACCGCCGACACGACGGGGGACACCACCGCCGACACGTCCAGCGACACCAGCACGCCCGCCACCGACGGTGCAGCTGCGCCGTGGGCCGTCGACACCTCCAACTGCTCGGACCCCGCTGCGGTCAGCGCGCCCATCACCGGCACGCTCACGGTCGGTTCGGCGATGCCGTTGTCCGTCAGCCCCGCAGCCGCAGCGTTCGCGCCGGTCAAGGACGGCTTCGAGCTGTACTTCAAGTACGCCAACGACAACAACCTCCTGCCGGGCGTCACCCTGAAGCCCGACGTGCAGGACGACCAGTACGACGCAACGCTCACCCCCGGCGTCGTGTCGGGTCTGATCGACAGCGGCGCCAACATCTTCTCGGGCATCATCGGCACGGCGGACAACGAAGCCGTCCGCGACACGTTGAACAGCGAGTGCATCCCGCAACTGCTCAACCTGTCCGGTGCACCGGAGTGGGGCGACGTCGCCAACTATCCGTGGACCTCCGGCGCGCTGGTGCCCTACGACATCGAGGCCACGATCTACTCGCACGCACTGCTGAAGCAGATCGGTGCCGGCGGCACGGTCGGCATGTTCACGGTGAACAGCGAGTTCGGCAAGACGTTCGCCGACGGCTTCAAGGCCGCCGCTGCGAAGGACGGACTGACGATCGTCGACGAGCAGACCATCGAGGAGACGGACTCCAACCCGCCCACCAACCAGGTCGGTGCGCTCGCGGCGAAGAAGCCCGCAGCAGTCGTCGCGGTCCCGCTCGGCGCCCAGTGCCCGACGTTCCTCAAGGAGATGCAGAACGCCGAGGCCGCAACGCCGGACTGGAAGCCGATCGTCTACCAGACCAACACGTGCGCCTCGCGCCTGCTGATCAGCCTCCTGGCCGGTGACGCCGGTACCGGCATCTACACCTCGGGCAACATCCTCGATCCGCAGGATCCCGCCAACGCGGCCAACCCCGGCGTGAAGACCTTCACCGATGCCTACAACGCAGCCGGCCTCAAGGGCGACATCGGCACGACGGCCGTCGGCTGGACGATCGCAGAAGTCACCACCGACATCTTGATCAAGGCCCAGGCCTCGGGCACGCTCAGCCGGGAGAGCATCATCAACGCCTCCCGCAACCTGACCGTCACCCCGTCGCTGGCTCGCCCCGGCGCCGACTACAAGATGAACGGCGAGGCCGACCCGTTCCCGTTCCAGACCCTCCAGGTCGAGCAGTGGGACAACGCCAAGAACGCGTTCACGCTCATCGGCGACCCGGACACCTCCGCCGAGAGCTGATCTCGGTCGACGACTGACCTGTGCGATGCCGGCCCCACGGGGCCGGCATCGTCCGTTTTCGGGCGGGGTGCGCTCCGGCGGCCAGTGCCACGCTCACATCGCGACCGCAGCGGAGGGTTTCCCGTGCACCCGGGTGCACCGCAAGACCTCCGGCACGAGTCGGTGGCGGCCGCCGCAGCCGCACCCCGCCCGCAGCACCGCCCCCGTTTGGGTGCGGGGTTCAGGGTCAGGTCGTGACGGTGAGCAGGGGCTTGCCCAGGGTGGTCTCGTCGACGTCCAGACCGAGGCCGGGGCCGGTCGGCGCGCTGCCGAAGCCGTCGACGCTGCGCGGCTGGTACCCGGCGACGTGCTCGTTGGTCCAGTCGTTCATGAACGACACGGTGAGCAGGGACTCGGTGCGCGTGCTGGCCGCGAGGTGGGCCGAGCACGCGGAGACGAGGTCGCCGCCCCAGGTGTCCTCGATCGTGACCTGGATCCCGAGGTCCTGGGCGAGGTCGCGCATCAGCTTGGCCTTGGTCAGCCCACCGACCTTGCTGACCTTGAGGTTGAACGCGCCGGCGCCACCTTCCCGAACGGCACGCAGCATGGTGGGGACATCGTGGACGACCTCGTCGTAGACCATCGGCAGCGTCGTCCGCTTGCGGACCTCGATGCACTCCTCCATCGTCGGGCAGGGCTGCTCGAAGTAGAGCCGGGGGAGGTCCTCCATCAGCCGCGCCGCGGTGATCGCATCGTTGAGCCGCCACCCGCAGTTGGCGTCGGCGACGACGAGATCGTCTTCTTCGGTGGCCTCGATCACCTGCCGCGCGCGAGCCCCGTCGACGACGGGATCTCCGCCGACCTTGAGCTGGAACCGATGGATGCCCTCGGCGCGGCGGGCGAGCACGTAGTCGGTCATCTCCGCCGGCGAGCCGAACGGCACTGCCATGTAGAGCGGGAACCGCTCCTGGCGCAGACCGCCGAGCAGGGTGGTGACGCTCGCGCCGAACGCCTTGCCGGCGATGTCCCAACACGCGATGTCGACGGGGCTCTTCGCGTACTCATGACCCATCAGCGTGGCGTCCATCGCGTCGTTGACGGCCGCGAGGTTCGTCGGGTCCAGCCCGATGACCGCAGGTGCCAGCAGCACCAGTGCGGCCCGAGCGCCGCCGGCGTGACTGGCGAGGTAGGTCGAGCCGAGCGGGCAGACCTCTCCGTAGCCCTGCAGACCGGTGTCGGTCGTGACCCTGACGACCGTCGACGGCAGCGACTCGATGACACGCCCGCCCGACATCACATAGCTGCCGTGGACGTAGGTGAGCTCGACGTCGTACACGTCGACCTGGGTGATTCGCATTCGGATCTCGCCTTCGTCGGGCTCGCCGTTGGCGGCGACGAACGGCGAACTTAGCCGCACCGACCGTGACGACGGAGTCCGACCCGGCTGATCACGCCGAGCGCGATCCCCAGTGCGCCGGCGGCCGCCGTCGTGGTCCGCAGCAAGCCCACTGCCCCAGCGATGTCAGCCGGCTCCGGCAGTCGACCGTCGCCGAGCACGCCGCGATGTTCGACGATGTCGCCGTAGCGGTTGGTGCCGCCGAGACGGATGCCGAGCGCAGCCGCGTAGGCGGACTCGATCACCCCTCCGTTCGGCGACGGGTGCTGGCCCGCGTCTCGTCGGACGGTGCGCCACACAGCGCGGCCACGGCCGGGGCGCACACCCGCGACGAGCATCGCGCCGATCCGCGCCGGCACCCAGTTCGCCGCGTCGTCGAGCCGCGCGCTGGCCCAGCCGAAGCGCTCGTAGCGCTCGGAGTGGTGGCCCACCATCGCGTCGAGGGTGTTGATCGCACGGTGCGCACAGACACCGGGAGCACCAGCGACCAACGCCCAGAACGCCGGCGCCACCACTGCGTCGATCGAGTTCTCGGCCACGGACTCGATCACCGCACGGGCGATCTCCGCCGCGCTCAAGCCGTCGGGTGACCGCCCGACCAGCGCGGGCAACTGGCGTCGGGCACCCTCGATGTCGCCGGCGACGAGGAGCTGTCCGATGCGCGTCGCTTCGTCGCCCAGCATCCGTCCCGCCACGCACGCGAACGTGGTCAGCGCGACGGCACGATGGCGGCCCAGCGCTCGCTGCACACCCCATCCAACGACCCCGGCACCGATCACCCCGACCGCACAGAACCCCACACCGGCGATTCGATCGTCTCGGTAGATCAGCCGCTCGAGCCCGCCCATCGCCTGCCCGAACCGGGCCACGGGATGCACCGACAGCGGCGGCTCGCCGAGCGCTCGATCCGCGGCCAGTCCAGCAGCCACGGCGATCGCCCGGCACCGCAGGGCTCCAGTCGCGGGTCGCACCCTGCGACGTTACCGAGTGACCATCAGCGGATCGGCAGGCCGGGCGCCAGGAGCCCCCAGAGCGCCTCGGCAGCTGCGGACAACCGGTCGCCGGCGCGCTTCATCAGCGTCGACGACAGGGCGAGATCGGCCGCCAACGGAACGGCGACCACTGCGGCCGCGGACACCATTGCTTCGAGACCGCTGGCCAAGGGCGCGACCCCGACGCCGTCGGACACCATCTGCAACGCGACCTGGGCGTCGTCGACCAGCACCCGGCTGATGTCGCCGAACCGCGCGAACTGGCTCTGGAACAGCCGTTCACCCGCGGCCGACCGCCCGGACACGATGGTCTCTGCGGCCACGGCCTCGACGGAGACCTTGGCGAGCCCGGCGAACGGATGGTCCGCCGCGCAGTAGATGACGATCGGTGTCGTGCTGGTCACGACCTCGTGGAGGAGCGGATCGTCGTTGACGGTCCCGGGGATCCGGACGCCGAGGCCGAGCTCGACATGACGCGACTTGACCAGTTCCGACGTGCTGACGTCTTCGGCGTGGGTGATGTCGACCGCGAGCGCGCCACCCATCGATTCGCGCAGGGTGTGCAACGCAGGCGGCAGGATGATGACCTGCCCCATCCGATGGCTGGCGATCTTGAGGACCGGCGCCTCGCCCGACTTGATCTCCGCGCTCTTCACGATCACCGACTCGTGCGCCGTCAGCAGCGCGTCGAAGTGCGGCAGCATCGCGACTCCGTGAGGGGTCAGCGTCGCCCCGCTGCTGGTGCGATCGAACAGCGCGATGTTCAGGTCGCGCTCGGCCTTGAAGACGTTGGCGCTGACTGCTGGCTGAGCCATGAACAACGCCGCGGCAGCCTTGCGGAACGAACCCAGCCTCGCCACCGCGACGACGCACTGCGCCTGCAGGACGGAGATCATCAGCGCAGCCTACGAGAGATCAGACGATCCACGATCGCTGCACGTTCACGTCTCCGGTGACCGGTCCGGCGGTGCGGCGTGGTCGGTCAGCACCCTCGGCCCACCCAGCATCGCCGCACCGGCGGCACACACGCCCAGCGACGCGACCGCTGCCGCCATGATCGCCGCGCCTTGCGCTGCGGTCAGCTGACCGTTGTGCAGACCGATCGACACGACCGCCGCGGGTACGCCGAGCTGGGCAGCAGCCAGCAACGCCGTCGCGACCGGCAGCCGCCAGATGCGAGCCGCGATCGATCGCGCTGCGACGCTGCTGGCGAGCACCAAGCCGCCGAGGACGAGCGCTCGTGGCGCATGGCCGATCGCGCCGAGGTCCAACCGGGCACCCAGCACCACGAAGAAGATCGGCACGAAGAAGCCCTCACCGAGACCGATCAGCTGTTGCGCCACCCGTCGTGGCTCGCCCAGCGCAGCCACCGCGACACCGGTCGCGAAGCCGGCGATGAGGATGCTCGTGCCGAACCTGGTCGCCAGCCACGCGAGCAGGAACAGGACGAGGATCGAGATCCGCAGATCGAGCGCCCAACCGCGTTCTCGCGACTGCTCGCGCAGCTCGCGAACAGACCGTTGTGACCGGACCAACCGACCACAGACGTAGACGAGAGCCGCGCCGCCGATCACGATGCACCCCCCGCCGACAACCCTCGCCAACCCGCCGGTGGCGAGCACGATCGGCAGGCAGAGCACGGTGGCGACGTCAGCGATCGCGATCCAGCTGATCGTGATCAGGATCGGCATGTCGGTTCGACCGGTGGCCTGCAGGATCGGCAACGCGACGGCGGCCGAGCTGGTGCTGATCAGCACTGCCAACACGGCGGGACGGTGCAGGCCGGTGATGCCCTGCAGTCCGATGCCGGCGACGACCGAGATCGCCATGACCGTGCCCGCCGCCAGCGCGCCACGGGCCAACGCTGGTCGCACCGCCGGGTCACGCAATGGCACGTGTGTGCCGACGAGGAACATCAGCATCGCGAACCCGATGTTCGAGAACGTGTCCATCGTGGGCGTCGACGGATCGATCCAACCGAAGCCACTCACGCCGATCACGAGTCCGGCCGCGATCTCGCCGACCACGGCCGGTGGCGTGGCACGGTGCACCGAGCTGAGCGCTGGTCCGATCAGCCCAGCGGCCACGAGGAGGGCGAGCACGCCGAACGTCATCAGCCAGCGACCGTAGCGGCGCGACCGACATCCGCCGGCGCGCTGCGATAGACACGAGCCATCGATGTGCCCGTTTGCTGCTCACCTTCACCGTTCGACGATCGACGATGACACCGACTGATCGCCGAAGATGGGTCCCCGCGGTGGCCGCGATCGCAGTGCTCACCGTGGTCGCGATCGCCGGAACGGGCGGCGGGGGCAAGGGCAGCGAAGGTGCGAGCACCCCACCATCAGGCTTCGGTGCGCTCGACGATCCGTCGCTCACCGCGCCGGCCGGGTCCGTCGTTCCCGTGGTGGTTGCCACCGATCCAGCGGTGCCGAAGACGCAGCTGGCATCCACGATCGGCTATGGCTCGGCCGGGCCCGACGTGAAGGCGGTGCAGCAACGGCTGACCGATCTGAAGTTCGCCCCGGGCCCGGTCGACGGGCAGTTCGGCGGCACCACCCAGCAGGCCGTGTGGGCGTTCGAGAAGCTGGTCATGAAGACGCCGCGAGCCGACGTGACCGGCAAGGTGACCAACGACATGTGGCAGCTGATGCAGGACAACCTGGCCATCGCCCCGCAGCGCACCACGGGCGCCGGCTCGACGCACATGGAGGTGTACCTGCCGCAGCAGATCGCCGCCGTGTTCACCGACGACCGACCGGTGCTGATCACGCACATCTCGTCCGGGGTCGAGAACCCGGACCGCACGCCGATGAAGTGGTGCGAGACCGTCACCTACAACACCGACGAGTACGGGCAGGCCCTTCCCGCGCCGGTGGAGAAAGCCGTGTGCGCGCTCGCCAAGACCCCCGGCGGCATCTTCGAGTTCAACCGCCGCTACACGGGCGACCGGATCGGGCCGCTCGGCGGGATGACCAACCCGGTGTACTTCAACTACGGCATCGCCATCCACGGTGCCGCGAACGTGCCCAAAGAGCCCGCGTCGCACGGATGCGTGCGGATCAACCAGACGATCGCCAAGTTCTTCCCGTCGCTCGTCAAGAACGGGGACCGGGTGTACGTGTGGGGCGAGGACGGACGCCAACCGGAGGCGTACAGCAAGGACGACTCGCTGCCCTCGTTCAACTACCCCGACCCGGACGCCACGACGACGACGGCGAGCACCACCACCACGATCGCCCCGACCACCAGCGTCGCACCGTCCACCACGACACCGAAGACTTCCACCACCATCGCCGCCACGCCATCCGCCACCACGACGTCGGTGCCGTCCACCACTTCGGTCGCCGCGACGCCCTCGACGGTGCCACCGACCACCACGACGGCACTGGCGACGATCGCCACCCTCTGACGTTTCGCAGGCGGTGCGCCGCGGGTACGGACAGCACATGTCCAACGAGCCCACCACCGACACGACGAACGACACGACGAACCGCACCGCACCGAGCGACGGCGAAGAGTTCATCGACGCCCAGCCGGATCGTGCACCGACCCCAGCCGAGTCATCAGCGGCCGACCGCGCCGCGCAGGACGTCGATGTCGACGAGGTCGGCAAGCACTACGAGGAGATGATCGAGCGCGGCGCGAACGTCGCGGGCGAGGGCCAGATCGACCCCACGTGAACCAGCGTGCCCAGTGGGTCAGCGCTGAGCTGCCCAGGTCCAACGATCACCCCGGCGGATGATGTGGCCCCCGGTCGGCTCGTTGAAGTGGGTTCCCAGCACCAGCACGCGGCCATCGGCCAGCCCCGGGTAGTTCGTCGCCCGGGTGGCGACGGCCTCGACCGGATCGAAGTCCGGTACCGATGCCCACTCGTGGCGCACGATCTGCACCGGATGGTGGATCATGTCGCCGGTGATCAGCGCGGCCTCACCGCCTGAGTCGATGCGCACGCTGACGTGCCCCGGCGTGTGGCCGGGTGTGGGCACGAGGCGCACCTCCGGCGTGATCACATGATCGGTCTCCACCCAACGGTGCAGACCCGCCTCGAGGATGGGATCGATGCACTCGACCAGACCAGCGTCGAACTGCTCGCGCTTGCGCCAGTGGTCGTACTCGATCGAGCCGAACAGGTACTGGGCGTTGGGGAACGTCGGCACCCACGCTCCGTCGACGAGCATCGTGTTCCACCCGACGTGGTCCATGTGGAGGTGGGTGCAGACCACCGAGTCGATCGTCGACCGATCGAAGCCGGCGTCGGCGAGCGACGTGAGGTGGTCGGTGCGGAGATCGCCGAAGTACGGCAACTGGTGATCGTTGCCGAAGCAGGTGTCGACCAGCAGGCGGTGCTCGCCGGACCGGATCGCGAACGTCTGGATCGCGATCCGCAACAACATCGAGTCGGTGAGGTAGTCCGGCTGGAGGACCGACAACTCGTCGGTGAGCGCGTCCCCGTCGAAGTCGCGGACGAGCACCGATGCCGGCACGTCGAACGCGACCTCGGTCACACACGTGATCTCGACATCGCCGACCTGCCACCGCTGCGCCATGTGATCCCCTGTCCGTGCGCCATTATGTCTCCGTGACCTCGCCGAAGCCGAGGCGCTTGGCCAACATCCCCACGGTGCCGGCCTGGATGACGAGCGACGCGAGCACGGTGACGAACACGACGTCGAAGACGAGCGATCCATCGGGATGGCCGGCCGTGAGCGGGATGGTCGCCAGCACGATCGGCACCGCGCCGCGCAGACCAGCCCAGGAGACGACGGCGTACTCTCGACGGTCGAAGCGGAACCACGGCAGGCACAGCGCCACTGCAACGGGCCGGGCCACGAACATCACGACCGCGGCGACGACCATCGCCGAGCCGGCAACGTGGATCAACCGCGACGGGAACACGAGGAGGCCGAGCATCAAGAACAGCACGGCTTCGGCGGCTGCGGCGAGCGCTTCGTGGAAGACCTTGACACGCTTGACGACGTGCCGTTCGCGGCCGAGGACCAAGCCTGTGAGGTAGACCGCGAGGAAGCCGGACGAGCCGAGCTCGGTGGCGATGCCGTAGGACAGGGCTGCCGTGGCGAGCGCCAGCACGGGATACGACGGCGCGCTCGGCAACCGCAACCGGCGCAGCGACCACCTCGACGCCAACCCGACCGCAACGCCGATGGCCAGTCCGCCGACGAGGTGGAGCGCGCCGAACTCGATCCAGTCGAACGCGGTGGGATGTCCGCGCCAGACCTCGACCATCCCGATCGTGAGCATCACAGCGACGGGATCGTTCAGTCCGGACTCGAGCTGGAGCAGGTCGCGCACCCGATCCGGCATCGGCCTGCCGCGCAGCGCGCTGAACACCGCCGCCGCGTCCGTGGACGCCACCACCGCGCCGATCAGCAACGCCGAACTGGCGGGGAGATCGAAAGCCAGCGCGGCTCCAGCTGCGGCACCGGCCGCCGTGACGACGACACCGACGGTGGCGAGCAACGCGGCCGGCGCTCCTGCGCGGCGGATCGCTTGAGGTGATGTGCTCAGCCCACCCTCGAAGAGGATCACGATCAAAGCGACGATCGCGACGTTCTGGGCCAGCTCGGCATCGGCGAAGTGCACGATGCCGAGACCGTCGTCGGCCACCACCATGCCGAGCACGAGGAACAGCACGAGGCCCGGGAGACGAAAGCGCTCGGCGAGGCCGCTGACCACGACGCCGACGATCAGCAACGCCGCGCCGACGAGGATCCCGGCATCGACCGGGAAGGTGCTGTGCATCCCGCATTCTACGAGGCCTCCGCATTGGGTGTCTGAGCACCGCGCAAGGCATGAGCACTGGCACACCCCGCCGAATGAGCACGCGCTGCTCATCACGCTGATCCCGTCCGAGTTGATGATGACTCACAACCGAGCGCACAACGACGTGCGCCGGATCCAACAGGAGAACTGCTCACATGAAGAAGATCACCAACCCCCGTTCCACCCGTGCCCGCCTCGCCCTCGGCGGCGCGCTCACCCTTGCCATCGGCCTCGGCGGCGCACTGACGCTGGCCCACGCAGACGCCGGCGCATCACAGCCGTCGTCGCTGGTGTCGATCACGCCATGTCGCCTCGTCGACACCCGTGCCGACCAATCGGTCGGCATGCGCAGCTCGCCCCTCGCCGCCGCCGAGACCGCCGACTTCGCCGTGTGGGGCACCAACGGCAACTGCACCATCCCGGCCACCGCCACCGGCATCGTCTCCAACGTCACGGCCGTCAACGGCACCGCCGGCAGCTTCTTGACCGTCTATCCCGGTGATGCTGCGCAGCCACTCTCGTCGAACCTGAACTGGACTGCGAAGAGCCCGGCGACACCCAACCTCGTCACCGTCGGTCTCTCCGCGACCGGTGGGATCAAGGCGTTCAACCACGACGGCAACGTCGATGTGATCATCGACATCGTCGGCTACTACCAGCCGTCCGCTGCCGGCGGTGCGGGCGGAGCATCTGGGCCGCAGGGACCCCAGGGTCCGCAAGGCCCCGCTTCGTACGACAAGATCCCGTCCGGCAAGACCGTGGTCGGATTCGAGGCCTACGACGCCGATGCAACCGCGCCGAGCGAGTCGCACAACTTCATCGTGCACCTGCCCGGCAAGGCCGGCGTCAACCTCACCGATGCGACCGTGAACTTCGCCAACACCTTCACGACGAACACACCGGAGAACGACGTCACGTGCACCGGCACGTACGCAGCACCCACCGCTCCGGCCGGCAAGGTGTGCCTCTACCTCAACCCGAAGCTGTCGCTCAACAAGGTCTTCGGCTTCGGCGTCTCGGTGCTCAAGGACACCGCATTCGATGTGGCCGTCAACACCAACCTCGGGGAGAACTACGTCGACATGACGTGGGCCTACACCGCCCCGTGACCAACAGCGTGAAGATCACGTAGCAATCCATAGAGAATCTGTGAAGGCCCACGAGCCCGGTGACGCGAAGGCGTACACCGGGCTCATGAGCATCTCCCCACTCCCCGACAGCCAGCGCCACGACGGCACCGTGGCCATCGCCGTGGGACCGATCGCTGCGATCATCGTGGCCGGCCTGCTCGGTCACGTGCGCGGCCAGGTCGGCACCACCAACGTCGCCCTCGTCCTTGCCGCCATCGTCGTCATCACGGCGATGGCAGGACGGACGGCCGGTTTCGTGACGGCCATCACAGCGGCCCTGTCGTTCAACTACTTCCACACCGCCCCCTACAACTCGCTGCGCATCTCCGGCGGGCGCGACGTCGTCACCGTCGTGCTGCTCGCGCTCCTGGGACTGACGGTCAGCGAGATCAGCGCATGGCGCCGCCGCAACACGGCCATCGCTCGGCGGATGCAGGAGACGGCGCACGAGCTGGAGGAGATCGTCGCGATGATCGCCGCAGGCGCCGGGCCCGACGAGGTCTTCGCGGTGGTCCGCCCGGCACTGGTCAGCTCAATGGGCCTGAGCGACTGCCGCTACGAGCCGCTCGACCGGACCACCCGGGTCAGCACACGCGTCGTGCTCCCGCGCTCGGGCTCGCTCGTGTCGCCCTCGATGCACGTCGGCATCGGCGGGTTCGAGCTGCCCGCAGAGGGCGTCGCGATCGAAGTGGTCAACGGCTCGACCCTGTTCGGCCACGTCGTGCTGATCCCCGACGCGCAGCGCGGTTCGACGTTGGACAGCCGTCGCGCCGCCGTCGCCCTCGCCGACCTCCTCGGGATGGCATTGGCCGAGAACGACCGGGTGACGCCCACCCGTTAACGTGCGCGGCGATGCCCATCACTGTCACCACGCTCGGAACCGGAAACCCGCTCCCCGACCCGAACCGGGCCGGCCCGTCGACCCTCGTCGAGGCCGGCGGCACGCGGCTGCTGCTCGACGCCGGCCGCGGGGTGCTGATGCGACTCGCGGCCGCTGGCGTGCTGCCGATGATGCTCGACGCGGTGCTGCTCACCCACTTGCACAGCGACCACATCACCGATCTCAACGACGTGATCACCACGCACTGGGTGATGACCGGACAACCGACACCGCTGCACATCTACGGCCCGCCACGGACCCAGGAGATCGTCGACGCCATCCTCGCGATGCTGGCCCCCGACTTCTCCTACCGGCTGGCCCACCACGACGACTTGAACTGGCTGCCGGTGATCGAGGTCCATGAGCTGACGCCACCGATGGAGCTCCAGATCGGCGAGGCGCGGATCGTCGCACGCAGCACCGACCATCGCCCGGTCGAGCCGACGATCGGCTACCGGATCGAGCACGGCACGGCCAGCGTTGCGATCGCGGGCGACACCGTTCCCTGTGCCGGTCTCGACGAACTGTGCGCGTCGGCCGATGTGTACGTCCAGACCGTCATCCGCGAGGACCTCGTCAGGCTGATCCCGAACGGGCGCATCCGGGACATCCTCGACTACCACTCGAGCATCGAGCAGGCAGCCGTCACCGCTGCTCGCAACAAGGTGGGCACCCTGCTGTGCACGCATTGCGTGCCGTCGCTGCAGCCGGCCATGGCCGAGGAGTGGCGGGCAATGGCCGCCGCCCACTTCGGCGGAGCGATCGTGATGGCCGACGACCTGACCTCGATCACCGTCGGCAGCTGAGCCGCACCCGGCTCAGACCTCCCACGCCTCCCCGTCCGGGCTGGCGATCACCACCGTGTAGCCGTCGGGATCCTTGATCCACAGCTCGCGATGACCGGGTCCGTTGCCGGCGCCCTCCGGCGGGTTGCGCATCACCGCGTTCACGATCGGTGCTCCGAGCTCGGTGGCACGCTCCACCGCTCCGTCGAAGTCGCTGACGTCGCCGAACCAGACCAGCACGCCGTTGCCGAGTCCGACGCTCGGGTCGGCGATCTGGCCGTGGTCGTGCTCGACCTCGTTGTGGTGGAGCTGCAACGCCAACTCGCCATCGGCCAGGAGCCGCTCGTAGTCCGGGCCGCCGTGGTCGCTCTGCAGTCCGATCACGTACTGGTACCAACGGCTCGATGCCTCGACATCGCGCACGGTCAGCAGCGTCTGCGGACGCGCGGTCCGAGCCGGCACGAAGACGCCGATCCGGTTGCCGGCCGGGTCGTCGATCTCCACCAGCCACCGCGCGCGCTGGTCCATCCGCGGGCGATCGTGAACGACACCGCCGTTGGCCACGACCTCGCGCAACGTGTTGTAGAGGTCGTCGGCGCACAGCCAGAGCACGGCACCGGAATCGCCGCTCGGCGCCCGGTCGGTGACCCATTGGCCGATCAGACCCGGCGCTTCGAAGCTGCCGTGCTCCAGCTCCCCGCTCCATCCGAAGACGGCCTCGTAGAACGTGAGCGATCGGGCGATGTCGACGGCAGGCAGCTGCAGGTACCCGAGCTGGCCGTGTGGCGGCGCCTGGTGTGCACGACGGCGATCGTTGCGGCTCATGGTGCGAGCGTAGAAGCTCCAGCGAACCGGTCGTGACCGGACGTTCAGCTCGATGTCATCGAGTTCACGGCGCTCTGCAGATCCGCGCGGGGCACCGTGCCGGTGACGTGGACGAACCAGCCGGCCGGCGCGGTGGGATGCGCGGAAGCGGCTGTACCGCGGACGCCCGAGGCGATGTGCACCGTGCCGAGCGCGGTGCTCGTGACATCCGCGCCGGAGGTCTCGGTCGATGGCTCGGCGCTCGTCGGACCCTGGTGGACGATGATCGTGTTCGTCCCGTTCACGTACACGTCGACGTAGCTGTCGACGTCGATCGTCTTCGCCGTGGCCGAGCCGCCGGTCGTGCCGGCAGTGCTGCTCGGGTCGCCCGTGCTGCTCGGATCAGCGACCGCTTGCGTCAAGCGGTAGCGGTGCTGCAGCTGGTAGCCGTCGGGCACCGTCGACATCGCCCAGTAGCCCGGCACCGGCGAGGTGTCGCGGGCGATCTCGTTCAGTGTTCCCGACCCGCTCGGCGCAGTGGTGATCGGGAAGTCCGCATCGGTGAGCGTCGGCG